>JBKOWA010000342.1:0-4445 GCA_046724155.1 Actinomycetota bacterium | reverse complement strand
ATCCTGCTGCTGGCGGCCGCCGGCGGGGCGTTCGGGCTGTGGCGCTGGACGCAGACCCAGTTCTTCGTCGGGGTGTCCAGCGACCAGGTGGCGATCTACCAGGGAATCAACGCCAGTGTCGGCCCGGTGCACCTGTACCGGCTGGCCTCCACCGCCGACCTGGCGGTGGCCGACCTGCAGCAGGTGGCCCGGGACAAGCTGGACGACGGCAGCCTGACCGCCAACAGCAAGCAGGGTGCCGAGGACATCGTGATGCGGCTGCGCCGGGACAACCTGCTGCCGGAGTGCCCGCGACCGGGCGCCACCCCGTCCCCGAGCCCGCGGACCACGGCGTCATCGACCCGCCCGGCACCCGCGCCCAGCGGCCACAGCGCCCGGTCCGCGCCGAACCGGCCCGTTCCCGTCACCGGCTCGCCGATCATCATCACCGGCGCGCCGACCAGCACCGCGGCCACACCGACCGACACTCCGGTGCTCGGCAAGGACTGCCGGGTGGTGGGCTGACATGGCATTCCAGGTCGCCGGCGACGTGCGGGCAGTGCGGCCCGTGGCGACCACCGCGCCGCGCACCGGCCGCGGCCTGGAGCTGGTCATGCTGCTGTTCGCGGTGGTCGTGGTGACCGCCGCGGACGCCGTCGTCGACCTCAACACCCGCAACCACGTCGGGATGGACGTGGTCACCTACGGGGCCGGCTTCGCCCTGCTGTGGCTGGCCGCGCACCTCGTGGTGCGGCTGCTGGCGCCGTACGCCGACCCGCTGCTGCTGCCCTGCGTGGCGCTGCTGAACGGGCTCGGCCTGGTGCTGATCCGCCGGCTGGACGTGGCCGCCCTGCAGCGCGCCCAGCAGAACGGCGACCCGGCGCCGCAGGGTGACGCGCCCGTGCAGATCGTGTGGACCGGCCTGGGCCTGGCGCTGTTCATCGCCACCCTGCTGATCATCCGCAACCACAAGACGCTGGCCCGCTACGCCTACACCCTGGCGTTCACCGGCCTGCTGTTCCTCGCCCTGCCGGCGCTGCTGCCCAGCCGGTACTCCGAGGTGAACGGCGCGAAGATCTGGCTGAAGGCGCCCGGGTTCTCCATCCAGCCCGGCGAGTTCGCCAAGCTCGCGCTGCTGGTCTTCTTCGCCGCCTACCTGGTGGACAAGCGGGACGTGCTCAGCATGGCCAGCCGCCGGTTCGTGGGCATCGACCTGCCCCGCGGCCGGGACCTGGGCCCGGTCATCGTCGCCTGGGCGGCCAGCGTGCTGGTCCTGGTCGGCGAGCGCGACCTGGGCAGCTCGCTGCTGTTCTTCGGCATCTTCATCGTGATGCTGTACGTGGCCACCGAGCGCACCAGCTGGCTGCTGATCGGCCTGCTGCTGTTCGTGGCCGGCGCCTACGTGGCCTACCACGCGTTCAGCCACGTGCAGATCCGGGTGGAGTTCTGGCTGCACCCGTTCGCGCACCCGGACAACGCCACCCAGATCCTGCAGGCCCAGTTCGGGCTGGCCACCGGCGGGCTGTTCGGCACCGGGCTGGGGCACGGACATCCGGAGCTGGTGCCGTTCGCGAAGACCGACTTCATCATCTCCGCGGTCGGCGAGGAGCTGGGCATGTTCGGCCTGGTCGCGATGCTGATGGTGTTCGCCATCCTGGTCGAGCGCGGTTTCCGCACCTCGCTGCTGGTGCGCGACTCCTTCGGCAAGCTGCTCGCCGCCGGGCTGGCGTTCTCGCTGGCCTGGCAGGTGTTCGTGGTGGTCGGCGGGGTGACCAAGCTGATCCCGCTCACGGGCCTCACCACCCCGTTCCTGTCCTACGGGGGCTCGTCGCTGGTGGCCAACTTCGCGCTGGTCGCGCTGCTGCTGCGGGTCTCCGACGGGGCCCGCCGGCCGGCCGCGCCGCCCGCGCCGAAGCCACCGCTGGCGGAGGCCGTGACGGAGGTGGTGCGCCCGTGAACACCCCGGTCCGGCGGGTCGCTGTCGCGGTGATGGTGCTGTTCGCGCTGCTCATCGGCAACGCCAACTACGTGCAGGTGGTGCGTGCCGACAAGCTGCGCACCGACCGGCACAACCAGCGCACGCTGCTGGATGAGTACCAGCAGCAGCGCGGCGAGATCGTGGTGGACGGCAAGGCCATCGCCACCTCGAAGGAGACCAACGACCGGCTGCGGTACCTGCGCCGGTACCCCTACGGCCCGCTGTACGGAGCGCTGACCGGCTACTACTCGCGGCTCCAGGACGATGAGGGTCACACCGGCAAGACCGGGCTGGAGAAGGCCGAGGACTCGATCCTGTCCGGCAGCGACGGGCGGCTGCTGACCCGCCGGCTGGTCGACCTGATCACCGCGCGGGACACCAAGGGCGGCAGCGTGGTGCTGACGCTCAACGCCAAGGCGCAGCGCGCGGCGTACAACGCGATGGCCGGCCACCGTGGCGCCGTGGTCGCGCTCGACCCGTCCACCGGGGCCATCCTGGCCATGGTCAGCGTCCCGTCATACGACCCCAACCCACTGGCCAGCCACGACGTCGCCAAGGTGAGCGCCGTCGACAAGCGGCTGCGCAAGGACCCGGCCAACCCGCTGACCAACCGGGCGATCCGCGAACGGTACCCGCCGGGCAGCGTGTTCAAGGTGATCGTCTCGGCGGCCGCGCTGGAGAACGGCTACCAGCCGGACACCCAGATCGACGCCCCGGACGCGCTGCCGCTGCGCGGCACCAGCGTCCCGCTGCGCAACTTCGACGGCGAGAGCTGCAACGGCGGCGGGCCGGACAGCCTGATCCACGCGCTGACCATCTCCTGCAACACCGCGTTCGCGAAGCTGGCCCTGGACCTGAAGGACGAGGCCATCCGCCGGGAGGCGTCCGCCTTCGGCATCAACGACCAGGGCTTCGACATGCCGCTGCGGGTCGCGCCGAGCACCATCGGCAAGATCCGGGACGAGCCGGAGCTGGCGCGGACCGCGATCGGCCAGCAGGACGTGCAGCTCACCCCGCTGCAGGGCGCGATGATCGCGGCCACGGTGGCCAACCACGGAAAGCTGATGCGGCCGTTCCTGGTGAAGGAGGAGCGCGCCTCGGACCTGTCCACGGTCGGGCACACCAACCACGGCGACGAGGCCGAGGTCATGCCGGATGATGTCGCGGACAAGCTCGGCTCGATGATGGTCAGCGTCGTGCAGAACGGCACCGGCAAGCTGGCCCAGATACCGGGCTACGACGTAGGCGGCAAGACCGGCACCGCCGACCACGGCTCGAAGAACCCCGACGGCTCGTTCAAGCAGCCGCCGCACGCCTGGTTCATCGGCTACGCCGCGCAGGGGGGCGTCCCGAAGGTGGCGGTCGCGGTCATCATCGAGAACGGTGGCGTGTCCGGAAACGAGACCACCGGGGGCAAGGCCGCCGCGCCGGTCGCGCGGGAGGTCATGCGGGCGATCCTCGGCGTGCAGGGGGGCAACTAGCCGATGTCCTCGCTGACCCAGGACACCTACCTCGGCGGGCGGTACCGGCTGATCAGCCGGATCGCGGTAGGTGGCATGGGCGAGGTCTGGCGGGCCGAGGACGAGCTGCTCGGCCGGCACGTCGCGGTGAAGGTGCTCAAGAGCGAGTTCACCTCGGACCCCGCGTTCCTGGAACGGTTCCGCACCGAGGCCAGGATGACGGCCTCGCTGTCCCATCCCGGCATCGCCAGCGTGCACGACTACGGCGAGGTCGGGATGAACGTCGCCGGCGCCGCGGAGACCAGCACCGCATACCTGGTGATGGAGCTGGTTGCCGGGGATCCGCTGTCGGCGATCCTGGCCCGCAGCGGCCGGCTGGCGACCGAGTGGACGCTGGACATCGTCGAGCAGGCGGCCAACGCGCTGGAGGCCGCGCACCAGGCCGGCATGGTGCACCGGGACGTGAAACCGGGCAACCTGCTGGTGACGCAGGACGGCCGGGTCAAGATCACTGACTTCGGCGTCGCCCGAGCGGCCGACACCGTTCCGCTGACCCAGAGCGGCATGGTGGTGGGCACCGCCCAGTACTTCAGCCCCGAGCAGGCCGAGGGTCGGACGGTCAACGCGGCCAGCGACGTGTACTCCCTCGGGGTGGTGGCGTACGAATGCCTCGCCGGGCGGCTGCCGTTCGTCGCGGACAGCCCGGTCACGGTTGCGATCATGCAGATCCGGGACACCCCGCCGCCGCTGCCGGCCGACGTCCCGCCGCAGGTGCACCAGCTGGTGGCGCGGGCGATGGCAAAGGACCCGCGGCAGCGGTTCGCCACCGGCGGCCAGCTGGCCGCCGCGGTACACGCGGTCCGCCGCGGGCCGCACCCGCCGCCCCCGCTGCCGATGACCCAGCCACCGATGACCCAGCCACCGATGACCCCACCGGCCGGTGCCGGGCCGGTGCCAGGGAGGCCGCCGGCCACCGGAGCGCCCCTGCCGGCCGGCCCGGGCCCGGTTCCCGGCGGGCTCTCCTCGGC
>JBKOWA010000498.1:0-5115 GCA_046724155.1 Actinomycetota bacterium | reverse complement strand
CGCCGCAGACCTACCGCACCCTGCAGAAGAATCTGGAGAAGGCACACTTCGAGCAGCGGGAGCCGAGCTTCCGGTGGGCACGCGACGTCGATGGCGTGACGATCCTCGTTGAGTTCCTCTGCGAGACCGATGCGGGCCGTACGGCATGGTCACCGACGCGATGCAGGTGCTGGCCGAGTTCGTGGTGCCGCGGGCGCGAATCCACCAGGAGCTGTTCTACGTCGAGGACGTCGCCCCCGAGCCGGCCCGGCACCCCGACGCCGGCTTGGGAGGACCCAGCGCCGAGGTCACCGTGGTGCTCGACGGTCGCTCCACCCAGGTCAGCGTCCCCCGTGACGGCACCCACCGGGGGGTGAGCAGCCAAGCGGAGCCGGCGCAGCGCTACGACATCCATTTCCTGCCGCCGCTCGGAGGGCCATCTCCCACCGATTGCCCGAACCTGTCCCACGGCCGTGCTGGAGTTCTGCGAACAGACCCTGGCCGTCAACCCTCATCGCGTGGGCAAACCACTCTTCGGATCTCTGGACGGCTGCCACGGGTCAGACGTGGCACCTACCGCATCGTTTACCGCATCAACGACCACGCCCGAACGGTCTCCATTCTCGACATCGACCACCGAGCCAACGTCTACCGGCCACACTGAAGGCCCCGGCGGCCCGGGAGCCCGAGGGGTTTGGCGTACCGGATGGGCCTGGACGCGGGCTGAGCGGCACGCGGGCCGCTCCCGGCGGGGTGAGGCGCCCGCTGGGTCAGCCCTACCGGGTCAGCTACGTGAGTAGCCACGTGATCGGGGCAGGCAGCATTTCTTGTACTTGCCGGTCGAGCCGCACCAGCAGGGCTCGTTGCGGCCCGGTGGCCACTCGGTGAACCGTGGATGATGGTCTGCGACGTGCTGCGCGTAGTCCATGCGGAACTCCAGGTCGGTCGGGTCCCCGTCCTGCCGCTCGGCGTAGCCGGCCAACTCTTCGGCCGACCCGGCCTGTATCCCCAGATCGGTGAGGCCGGACTCGGACCACGACACCAGCCCGCGCTCCACCGCGGTGCGGTGTTCATCCCAGCTCTGCCCGTAGGCCTCGGTCAGGGCCGGCCAGCGCGCCAGCAGCTGGTCGAAGTCCGCGGCTGGCCAGAACAGCACCGCCCTTCCCGGGTACTCCTCGTCCTCGTCCTCGTCGTCCGCGCTGAGCTCGTCCGCGCTGAGTTCCTCGGCTATCGCCTGCAGATGGTCGGCGAGCAGGTCGTACTCGTCGTGCGGCCGGCCCAGGTCCTGGCGCAGCCGGTGTCGCTGCTGCACCAGCATGAACGCCACGGCCACGGCCTCGGTGTAGGCGAGTTCCGGCTGCTGGCTGGCCAGCGTGGCCCGTGCCTCCAGCGCCGCCTCGAGCGCCGTGGTCAGCCATTCCACGGCGAGCTCGGTGCGGCCCCCGGCCTCCAGCGCCTCGCTGAGGTAACCCGCCGCGTCCGGGTCGCGGCCCAGCAACGGGCGCAGCGCCGCGAGCTGGGTCATCGCCTCCTCCTCCCGGCCGGTCCGCAGCAGCAGCCCGGCCTGGAACGCCCGCGGAAGGCCGCACTCGGTGTCACCGCCGGCCTGGCAGGCCGCCACCGCCCGCTGCGCCAACCCCAGCGCACCCGCCAGGTCCCCGGCCCGTTCGGTGATCTTGGCGGCCAGCAGCAGCGCGTACCCGCTGTCGGCCGGGTCCGCGATCCGACCCTGCACAACCGCCTCGACCAGCGCCGCAGCGAGCGTGCGCGCGTCGTCCGCGCCGAACGCCGTTTCGCCGATCTCGTCAAGATCCTTGCTGGTCAACAGCACGCTAGAAGGCACGGCGGGCACGCTATCGACGCCTGATGCTCACCCGAGCCGCTACGATTGGACCGATAACACGCGTGTTATAGTCTTGGAATGTGGACCGTCGTCTTCCATCCAGCGGCGGAGAAGGAGCTCGACGGGCTGCCAGCGGTCGACAGGGTCGCAGTGTTGCACGCGGTGGAGAAGCTGGCAGCGATCGGGCCGGCGTTGCCGTATCCGCATCAGAGCGACGTGCGAGGCGGCGTCGGGTTGCGGGAGCTGCGGCCGCGGGCAGCGCGCAGCCGAGTCCGGGCGTTGTACGGGCGAGTGGGACGTTCGTCGTCGTCGCGGTAGGCCCTGAGGCTCAGGTGGATCACCGGGGGTTCGTACGGGCTGTCCGGGCGGGGATACAGCGGTTAGCTGAGCTGGAGGAATGAGGTGGGTGTGATGAAGGTGTCGGAGCTTCCAGACCACCGCGAGGTGCTGCGCGAGCAGCTTGCCGATCCGGAGTTCCAGGATGAGTGGGACCGGACCGCGTTGGCACGGGCCGTCGCTCAGCTGTTGGTCGCCTATCGGGCTGAGCATGGGCTGACCCAGACCGGATTGGCACGCCAACTGCACATGCAGCAGCCAGCGGTGGCTCGACTGGAATCCGGTGAGCACACGCCATCGCTGGAGACTCTGTGGCGGCTGGCCTCCCGGCTCGGCATGGAGTTCCATATCGACGTCACCGCACACGGTGTCGCAATCTGAACCAGCCGGTTGACCGGTCAGCTACGTGGCCGGGGCAGGCAGCATTTCTTGTACTTGCCGGTCGAGCCGCACCAGCAGGGCTCGTTGCGGCCCGGTGGCCACTCGGTGAACCGTGGATGATGGTCTGCGACGTGCTGCGCGTAGTCCATGCGGAACTCCAGGTCTGTCGGGTCCCCGGCGTGCCGCTCGGCGTAGCCGGCCAGCCCTTCGGCTGACCCGGCCTGTATCCCTAGATCGGTGAGGCCGGACTCGGACCACGACACCAGCCCGCGCTCCACTGCGGTGCGGTGTTCATCCCAGCTCTGCCCGTAGGCCTCGGTCAGGGCCGGCCAGCGCGCCAGCAGTTGGTCGAAGTCCGCGGCTGGCCAGAACAGCACCGCCCTTCCCGGGTACTCCTCCTCATCATCGTCCTCCTCGTCCTCGTCGGCGAGACTCTCGGCTATCGCCTGCAGATGGTCGGCGAGCAGGTCGTAGTCGTCGTGCGGCCGGCTCAGGTTCTGGCGCAGCCGGTGCCGCTGCTGCGCCAGCATGAACGCCACGGCCACGGCCTCGGTGTAGGCGGGTTCGGCTGCTGGCTGGCCAGCGTGGCCCGTGCCTCCAGTGCCGCCTCGAGTGCTGTGGTCAGCCATTCCACGGCGAGCTCGGTGCGGCCACCGGCCTCCAGCGCCTGGCTGAGGTAACCCGCCGCGTCCGGGTCGCGGGCCAGCAACGGGCGCAGCGCCGCGAGCTGGGTGATCGCCTCCTCCTCCCGGCCGGTCCGCAGCAGCAGCCCGGCCTGGAACGCCCGCGGAAGACCGTACTCGGTGTCACCGCCGGCTTGGCAGGCCGCCACCGCCCGCTGCGCCAACCCCAGCGCACCCGCCAGGTCCCCGGCTCGCTCGGTGATCTTGGCGGCCAGCAGCAGCGCGTACCCGCTGTCGGCCGGGTCCGCGATCCGACCATGCGACCCCCGGTTGGCGGCGCTGCTCCGCGCGCTTCCCGCGGTGCTGGTGACCGGGCCGCGTGCCGCCGGTAAAACGACCTCGGCCCGCCGGCTGGCGGCCGAGGTCCTTCGCTTGGACGACCCGGCTGTCGCCGCGGCGGTCGCCAGCCATCCGGACGACCAGGATCGGGTGGACAGGCTGCTGGAACTGGTCGACGGGTTCGAGACGCCGTACAGCCTGGAGTTGCTCGCGACGGTTCACTTCGCGGCGAGTCAGCAGCCGCCAACGGCCGACCCGGCGGTCCTCGCCGACCGGGTGGCGGCGTGGAGCCTGCGCAAGGCACGGCTGTTCACCGAGGACCATGTGCACCTCGCTGCGCAGCGGCTCGGTGAGCACCGGCTGCTTCCGTCACCAGCGGCGACGGCGTAGCGCACAACGGCTCGAACGGAGGTGCCGGCGGTGCGGGTCAGCTGCGTGACCGGGGCAGGCAGCATTTCTTGTACTTGCCGGTCGAGCCGCACCAGCACGGCTCGTTGCGCCGTGGTGGCCACGGGGTCAGCCGCGGATGCTCCATGAGGTGCTGCGCGTAGTCCTCGTGGACCTGCGGGTCGGTCGGGTCGCCGCCGTGCCGGTCGGCGTAGCCGGCCAACCCCTCGGCCGACCCGGCCAGCAGCGCCAGGTCGGTACTGCCGGACTCGGACCACAACACCAGCCCGCGCTCCAGCCGGGTGCGATGAGCATCCCAGCTCCGCCCGTATGCCTTGGCCAGCACCGGCCAGCGCGCCAGCAACTGGTCGAACTCCGCGGCGGGCCAGAACAGCACCGCCGTTGCTCCGTATTCCTCCTCGTCGTCCTCGTCCGCGTCGAGGTCCTCGGCCACCACTGCTTGCAGACGGTCGGCGAGATCGTCGTAGTCGTCGTGCGGCCAGCCCAGATCCCGGCGCAGCCGGTGCCGCTGCTGCGCCAGCATGTACACCACACCAGCGGCCCGGGCGTGGGCGGGTTCGGGCCGTCGCCCGGCCAGCGAGGCGGGCGCCTGCAGCGCCGCCTCGAGCGCCTCGGTCAGCCATTGCACGGCGAGTTCGGCGCGGCCGCCAGTCTCCAGCGCCCCGCTGACGTAAGACGCCGCGTCCGGGTCCCGGCCCAGCAACGGGCGCAGCGCCGCGAGCTGGGTCATCGCCTCCTCGTCCCGGCCCATCCGCAGCAGCAGCTCTGCCTGGTATGCCCGCGGAAAGCCGTACTCGGTGTCACTGCTGGCGTGGTAGGCCGCCACCCCCCGCTGCACCAACCCCAGCGCGCCGGCAAGGTCCCCGGTTCGCTCGGCGATCTCGGCGGCCAGCAGCAGTGCGTACCCGTTGTCGGCCGCGTCCGCGACCCGACCCTGCTCAATCGCCTCGACCAGCTCCACGGCAACCGCGCCCGGGTCATCCGCGCTGAACGCGGCATGGCCGATGGAGTCCAGATCCTCGCGGGTCAACAGTTGTCCTGAGCGCACGCGGCACGGTACCGCCATCCCGCGGTCTCCGGCCGCCGGACACACCGGGTCAACCATCGGCGCCTTCCGCACCAGCCAGTGCAGGCCAGTCGGAGCACCGTCAGGGAGTTCCGCGTGTGCGGGAACGTCTCACCCGGCCGCGGAGGTCAGCACCGAGG
>JBKOWA010000535.1:0-2068 GCA_046724155.1 Actinomycetota bacterium | reverse complement strand
CTTCTGGAGAGGTGTGCAGTCGTCAAAGATGGCCCTTTCAAGGAGTGCGCGGCGCCGCTCGGCGAGAAGGTCCAAAGCGCGCGCGGCTAGTGTGTCGAGTTCGCCGACTCGGGTCGTCTCGGTGTCGAGGAAGTCGGCGATGCGGCGCTGTTCCTCCAAGGGAGGGTACGGGATCTCGAATTCGCCAATCAGCGAACCACTAAGGTTTTGCAGGCCCGTCGTTGTTGAACTGAGAAGGCGCACCTGCGCCTTCATGGAACGCGAATTCATAAAGTACCAGGTGTAACGTGGGTCAAAGCGATCAGTCACTCTTAGGCGCTGAATGAAGTTAGAGAACGACATTCCCGCACATTCTTTGTCCACCAAACCACTCTTGCCTAGGTGGACGTCGCTGCCACTGGATTTTACTACGAGAATATCTCCGTAGCGAAGACCTGTTTCCCTACGTTCACGCAAGGTAAGCTTTCGGAGAGCCGCATCTGCTGGCTCGATGCGCCCGTCCAGGGTGATCTCGGTCGAACGTAATACCGGCGTCGCAGAATCAGAATCAGGGTCTTCGCCCCATGCGCCTCCACCATTCGCCGCGAGGGCGAACTTCATGCGCAAGGTCGCATAGCTCATCCTGTCACCTCGCCGAGCAGCTTCTGGATCTGGGCTTCGAGGTCGCGGAGTTCGGCGTCGATCTCGGCAAGGGGGCGGGGTGGAGTGTAGACGTAGAAGTGACGGGTGAAGGGGATCTCGTAGCCGATCTTGGTCTTGGTGTAGTCGATCCAGGCGTCGGGAACGTGCGGGCGCACTTCGCGGGCGAAGTAGGCGTCGATGTCCTCGTCCAGTGGGATGTTCTCGTAGTCGCGCAGGTCCGGGTCGGGCAGCACGGTGCCGTCCTTGGCCTGCTGTACCTCGCCTTGGGGGTCGGTCACCGAGACGGCCGACCAGATGGCCTTGAGCAGCGACGCCGTGCCCGGCCACAGCACGCCAGCGGCCTTGGCGGCCGAGTGGAGACCGGCGGTCGCCCCCTTCTTGGTCCACCAGACCGTCCCGGCCGAGTCGCACAGGCCGGCGACGAAGGCGTCCCGGTCGTCCCACCTGGCCAGCGCCTTCGAGTTGGTGAGGGCGGCCAGGGTGTCGTCGGTGATCTCGAAGCGGAGCTTGAGTGGGCGTTCGACGGTGATGCGGTGGTAGCCGAAGTCGCGGGTGCGGAAGATCTGCACTTTGCCGTGGTGGGGGTGCTCGGCGTCCGCGGCGACCGCGACTGCGTCCACGTACAGCTTGGTGACAAATCTGATCTGCTCGTCGCTGATCTCCTTACGCTTGTCGCCGAGCGATTTACGTATCTTCACCCACTGGTCGCGGGCGTCGAGCAGGATCACCCTGTCACGCAGGGCGGGCGCCTTCCGGTTGGACAGGATCCAGAAGTACGTGGAGATGCCGGTGTTGTAGAATAGTTGGTCGGGCAGCGCAACGATGCCTTCCAGCCAGTCGTTCTCCAGGATCCACTGTCGGATCTTCGACTCACCGGACTCGGCGGCGCCGGTGAACAGCGGCGAGCCGTTGAAAACGATGGCCAGCCGGGCGCCCCTGCCTTCGCTCCGTTCCATGTGGTGGATCATGTGCTGCAGGAACAGGAAGGAGCCATCGTTGATGCGCGGCAGGCCGGCGCCGAATCGGCCCGCGTAGCCGAGCTCAGCCTCCACCTCGATCTCGTCCTTGACCTTCTTCCACTCCACCCCGAATGGCGGGTTTGCCAGTATGTAGTCGAATTTCTTGCCTTCGTGGCCGTCCGCGCTGAACGAGTTGCCAAAGTGAATGCGGCCGGGTTGGCGGCGCATGAGCATGTCCGACTGGCATACGGCCCAGGCTTCTCCGTTGACTTCCTGTCCGAACAGGTACACCTGGGCATTCGGGTTGATCGACTCTATATGATCCTTGGCCGCAGTGAGCATGCCCCCGGTACCGCAGGCTGGGTCCAGAATATTGATGACCTGCCCCTCGCCCCGAACAGTGTCCTCATCTGGCGCGATAAGCAGGTTCACCATCAGCTCGATGATCTCGCGAGGAGTGAAATGCT
>JBKOWA010000553.1:0-4189 GCA_046724155.1 Actinomycetota bacterium | reverse complement strand
TCGGAGGGGTTGGGGCGCGGCACGCATCGGGCGGGTGCCGCGCCCCGACCGCAGCGTTAGCCGACCGCCTGCAGCACGCCGGCTCCCCAGCCGAAGCCGGCCCGCGGGACCGCCAGGTCGGACATGACCGAGTTCAGCTGCCGCGGCGCGATCTGGCCGCCGTTCTGCTCCCGGAGCAGGGCCGCCACGCCGGCCGCCGAGGGCGCCGCCGCCGAGGTGCCGAAGAACCGGCAGTCGCCCTGCGTGGTGGCCGGGCAGGTGCCCGAGCCGAACCCGCCGACGCCGCTGACCGAGACCCCGTCGGCAGCGGTCCAGTTCGGTGCCGGGAAGGTGCGGAACCCGCCGCCGGCGATGCCCTGGCAGGGGCCCGCAGAGCCCCCTGCGCAACGCGTGGTCAGGCCGATCTGCACCGGGCCGGCCGCGCTGTAGGGCTCCAGCGGCACCGTTGCGGGATCCACGGACACGTTCGCCCCGGCGGCGCCGGCGCTGGTGGCGAAGCCGAGGTAGTTGGAGTCGGGGTTGAGCGACCCGGCCCGGTCGGGCGGGTCGACGGTGATGAGCCCCGCGGTGCGCCAGCGCAGGTCGAACACCGGCGGCTGGGTGGCCGAGGAGGTGCCGGCCACGTCCACGACCAGCTTGGCGGGGACGACGGCGCCGGTGTCGTTCACGTACAGCAGCTGCTCGATGGTGTCGCCAACGCCGTTGGCCTGCACCGCGTTGCTGACCGCGAGGCAGTCCGTGCCGTCGCCGGTCATCAGGTACAGGTTCAGGTCGGTGAAGCCGCCCTGACCCGGGGTCGGGAAGATCGCTCGGGGCTCGCTCCACTGCAGGGTGGGCAGGATCGCGCCGCCCGGCCGGATGGCCACGTCGTAGGTGTTGTCGGGGCCGCGCAGGTCCACGGTGTTGCGCGGCACGCTCGGGCAGTGCGCGAAGTCGCTGCTCACCCCGTCCGGCGTGGTGCCGGTGCCTGCCGCCGGGCCGCGCGGGGCGTGCCGGGCGCCGAGGTTGCCGGCCGAGGAGCTGACCCAGATGCCGCTCTTGGCCAGCTCCTCCGCGGTGGTCGCGCCGAGGCCCTGCTGGAACGCCGGCTCCTCGTCGAAGGCCAGGTCCTCGGTGATCATCGTCATGCCGGCGGCCGCCAGGTTGTGGAACGCGGCCACGTAGCCGGTCAGGTCCTCGCCGACGGTGTTGAACGCCAGCCCGGCGCCCGGCGCCATGTCGTTGATGATCTCCAGCATCGCAGTGCCCTCGTCGCCGCTGCCGGCATCCAGCACCTGGACGGTGTTCGGCAGCTCGCCGCGGGCCACCGCCTCCGCCAGCGAGGTGACGCCGTCGGAGATCACGCCCACCCGCTGGCCGGCGCCGGTGAAGCCCTGGCTCTGCGCGGTGTCGGCGCTGTGCAGCCGCACCCCCTCGCTGACGATCGGGCCGGCGTCCACGGCCGGCCGGACCGTCGGCCGCACCGCGGCCACCCAGGGCAGCGCGGCCACCGCGTCCACCCGGTCGTACGGCACGACGGCGTGGACCAGGCCGGCCGCGGGCAGCGCGACACCGGCCACCGGGGCGAAGTCCGCGGAGCTGGCCAGCACGGTGGCGCCCAGCCGGCGCAGCTGCTGCGCCTGGGCGGCCCCGACCGGGCCGAGGGCATGCACCTGCACGTCGATCCCGCCGTCGGCGCGGATCCGCAGGAAGCCGCCGGAAAGGGCGGCCGCCTGCTGGGCGGACAGCGTGTTCGTACCGCGCTGGCTCATGGCCTGCCGGATCCCGGCCACCTCGGTGCGGAGCAGGCTCGGCACCTTCGAGGCGGCCGCCGCCGGGCCCGCCGTGGTCGTGCCTGCTACAGCCTGGCCCGCCGCAGCGGGGCCGGCAGCGGCCAGGGCCGGAACGGCGAGCAACGCTCCGGCGAGCATCGTGGTGATTCTGCGGGGCACGGTGCCCTCCCACCTGAGAGCCCGGGGACCTCCCGAGTCTGTGACGCCACCGACGCTAACCGGCCCGGTTACCCGCGGCGTCAGCCAAGTGGCCGGCGGTGACCGTAGAGATCGGGTCATCCGGCGGAGTTGTATGCAAACTGACCCCCGCTGGTGGAGCCCCAGAACTGCTCGGCAACCCAGAGCCGCTTGGCAACCCAGAGCCGTTCGACACCAGTACCGCTCGACAGCTCAGAGGCGCTCGACCAGCAGGACGGTCGGCGCGCCGGACACCCGGGTGAGCACCACCGTGGCGTGGCCCGCTCCGGAAAGCCGTAACTCCCGGCGCAGCAACGCGGGATCGATCGGCGAGCCGCGCTTCTTGACCGTCACCGCGCCGGCCCCGCGGGCATGCAGCAGCGCCCGCAGCCGCTTCAGCGAGAACGGCATGGCCTCCAGCACCGCGTACCCGGTGGCGAACGGGGTGGTCACCGGGTGGTCCACGGTCAGGTACGCGATGGTCCGGTCGAGCAGCCGGGCGCCGAGGAGCACCGCGACCTCGGCCACCAACCCGGCCCGGATCACCGCACCGTCGGGCTCGTACAGGTAGCCGCCCAGCGGTCCGACCGGCGCCGCGGTCGCGGTGTCGGCCAGGGGTCCGGCGTCGGTCAGGGACACAGGGTCGGTCAGGGGCCCAGCGTCGGTCAGGGGCCCAGCGTCGGTCGGGGACGCAGTGTCGGTCGGGGACGCGGTGCCGGTCCGGGACGCGGTGCCGGTCCGGGACGCGGTGTCGGTCAGGGTGTGGCCGCCCGGCAGCAGCGTGGCCCGGCGGCGGGCGGTGGCCAGCTCGCCCCACCACAGCGCGGCCTCCTTGACCTCGCCGCCGTCGGACACCCATTCCGCCTCGGCGCCGCCCGGCACAAGGTCGTGCGGGATGCCCGGGGCGACCTTGGCGCCGGTGCGCGGCACCCGGGCGGCCAGCCGGGGCAGGAACCCGAACGGCGGGGAGTAGGCCGCGGGGTCGAACACCCGGTGGCCACCCCCATGGCTGCCACGGTGCCGCCCGGTACGGCGGCTCGGGTCGCAGAACGCGGCCGGCCAGCCCGCCAGCGGCGTGTGCTCGGCGTCCCCGACCTCGACGGTGACCCGGTCGGCCAGCCCGAGCGCCCCGACGTTGGCCCGGGCCACCTCCACGGTGAGCGGGTCGCGGTCCACCCCGTGCACGGTGAGCCCGGCGCGGGCCAGCGCGACCAGGTCGCCGCCGACGCCGCAGCAGAGGTCCAGCACCCGGCCGGCGGCGGCGAACCGGGCCGCCCGGTGGGCGGCCACCGCGGCCCGGGTGGCCTGCTCCAGGCCGTCGGGGGTGAAGAACATCAGGTCCGCGTCCGCGCCGAACTTCGCCCGGGCCCGGTCCCGGAGCCGGGCCTGCGTCACCGCCGCGGCCACCAGCTCGGCCGGGTGCTCCCGGCGCAGCGCGCTCACCGTGGCGAGCAGCGCCGACTCCCCGGTGTCCCGCGCGGTGACCTCGGCGAGCACCCGGGCACCGCGCGGGGTGCGCAGCGCCCGGAATGCCTCGAGGTCCACGTCACCCACTCTCCCGCACCCGGCGACCCGACCCCCGCGGTCCCGCACCGGTCGCAGCATCCTTGCGGCCTGTACCGGCCGCATCAGCCCCGCACCTGGCTGCACCCGACGGCCAGGCTCGCCCGCGCGCCGGCCGAACGTTCCGGCCCGCTACCGCACCTCCCCGGCGGTTCCGGCCCGGGTCAGTACCGCTCCCAGCGGGCGTCCAGCTCGCCGGCCCGCAGCGTGCGCATCCGGTGCGCATGCTCGGCGGCCAGCGCGGGTCGGTGCCCGAGGTCGGTGGTCACCGCGGTGACCATGATCAGCTCGCGGACCCGCCGCAGCACCGGCCAGCTCGGCTGCGCCGTGACGTCCCGCCCGTAGGCCGCGGCGAACCTGGCGTACCCCTCCGGCGGTCCGAACCGGATCGCGGCCACCGCCGCGGGCACCAGATCCCAGTCGAGCGGCCCGATCCCGGTGCCGTCGAGGTCGCCGAGCACCAGCTCGCCGCAGCGGTCCCGGAGCAGGTTGCCCGGGTGCGCGTCGCCGTGCACGATGCCGGTCCGCAGCTCGGGGCGGGGGTCGGCGGCCAGGGCGCGGTACTCCCGCTCGACCGCGGCCCACTCGGCGGCCAGCCAGTGCCGGTCCGCGGCCGGCAGGCCGCGTGCGTTGCCAAGCCGGCGAGCGGCCCGCTCGAAGGGGGACCAGCGTGGTAG
>JBKOWA010000599.1:0-3274 GCA_046724155.1 Actinomycetota bacterium | reverse complement strand
TCCTCAAGCAGCTGCGGGTCGAAGACCTGCATCCCGTTCTTGGTCCAGCCGTGCTCTTGACCCATGGTCACCCTCCACGCGTCCCGGCCGACGGGCCGGGACACGCCCGGCCCGTTCGCCCCCTCAGCTGCCGGCGATGACCCGGCTCATCTGCACGTTCGTGTCGGCCGCGATGGTGCCGACGTTGCGCACCGCGAGGTGCTGGGAGTTCAGGTCCGCGGTGTACTGCTGGGTGCGCTGGTGGTAGCGCGCGGTCCGGTCCTCCAGGGAGGCGCCGGTCAGCGCGTCCAGAGCCTCGGAGACCACGCCGCTCAACCGGGTGCGCACGTCCTCCCAGATCCGGTCCCAGTCGCCCTGGGAGTTCTGGGTGATCTGCGCGATGTTCGCGATGTCCTCGTTGCGGAACTCGAGGTAGCCGTCGCCGCTCATGCTGGTGTCCCCTCTCACATGCCCTGGGCGACCGCGGAACCGGCGCCCGCCCGCGCGGCCTGGGTGGCCTGGTCCGAACCGGTCTGGGCGGTCGCCCGCAGCTTGGCCAGGTCGGTCTGCAGCTCCGAAAGCGTCTCGGACAGCGCCTTCCCGCCACCGCCGAGCGCGTTGAACGTGGACGAGGTGATCTGCCCGGCCGGAGCCCGCATCGCCGCCTCGCTCAGCCCGGCCTGCGCCAGGATCCGCTGCGTCACGCCTTCCATCTCGGACACCGCGTTGTTCACCACGCCCTCCGCGGCCAGCACGGTGGCGAGATTGATCTTCATGCCAGACACAGTGCACCCTCCTTGTAGTGATCAGGCAGCTCGCTGCCGCCCGCCGCGACGAGCGCCGTAACGCGATGCCGTGCCGTGAGGCGATACTGGGACGCCGTCCAGGGTCCCGCCGGTTCCCGCCCGCCGGGGGGACCAATTCGTGCCATGTCGTCGCGCCGCACCATCGCTTCGGGTCCCCTCTCCCTGTCACCTCTCCAGGGCCGAGCACGACTCGAGCAGGTGGTCGTGTGCGGTCTTCAGCGCGAAGTACACCGGCAGCACCTTGCTGTCATCGCGAGCACGCACCACGGCAATCCCCTCCCGCATCGCGCGGTCGAGCTCGGTCAGGTCCCGGTAGGCCGGGTAGCTGGTCGGGACGCCCGCGGCCCGGAGCGCGGCCCGGGCCTTTCCCGTACCGTCCAGGAACGTCTGCAGGTTCTGCTCCGCACCCTGCCACTGGGAGTCGGGCACCTGCTCGCCATTTTCCCCGTAGGACGCGAAGCTGCCGTACCACCCCACCTCGTAGAAGTGCTCGTCGGTCACCGCCGGATCGCACGGCGCCCCCCGCACCGGGGCGACCCCGGGTGGCCGGGTGAGACCGCGGCCGGGCGGCGGGGTGTAGGTCGGGATCGCCGGTGCGGTCGTGGTGGCCACGGTGCTGGGCGTGCTGGACGGGGTGGTCACGGTCGGGGTCCCGGTGCCCTGCGACGGCGGCGTGCTGGTACAGCCGCCGGCCAGCGCGAGAACGGCAACCGCACCCGCGAGGACACGAACGGCCGAAGCAGGGCAAGACCGGTTCATATCGGCCAGCATGCTAACAGTCCGTCACAGCAGGCCGAGAACGCGGACAGTAATCGCAACCAGTCCGACATCATTCGGTGACGGACAGTAAACGGGTGGGGACCGGTTGGCGCTCACGGCTCGACCAACCGGAGCACCGCGGGGCGTTGGTCGTTGACGGGCATCAGCCGGACCGCGGCGCTCCACCGGATCCTTCCCCGGGTGGCCAGCACGTCGGGGACCACCGCCTTGGCCGCTACCACCCGGCCGTCCTCGGCGAACACCAGCAGGTTGCCGGCCTCGTCGTAGACGCGGCCGTCGAGCACCCGAACCCCGGTCGCGGTCTCGATCTGCTCGGCCGACGCCCCCTCGCCGAACACGTACACGGTGTCCCAGGGGAACGTGGTCAGGTCCGCCAGCCGGCCGGGCGCGCCGGTCTGGCTCAGGTCGAGCACCTTCCACCGAAAGGCTTCGTCATGGTCGACGCGCACCCGGTCCCCTCCAGAGCATGCGGTGCCAGCCCCGAGCAGGGTGGCGAGGACAAGAACCCGGGCGACGAACGTTCTCATCCGGTTCCTCTCCCGGGCCGGCCGAGCCGGTGACGCTGCCGCCGCTGGCCGTTCCCGACCCGGTGCTGCCCGCGCTGGAACCGGCATTGCCGCCGCCCCCGCCGCGAGCCGGGTCGTCTGCCTCACCGGTCTGCCCCTGCTCGGCGTCGTTGCTGTACCGCAGCTCTCCTTGACCATCGATGACCACCATGTCACCGTGCCGGACCGCCCGCTCGACCAGGGTGGCCGACTCCGCGCTGCCGGCGTCCGGGTGCTCGACGGCGATCCGCCGGCCGCGGCCGGCCCCACCGGCCAGCCCGCGCCGCTGTCCGCGCATCCGGCCGGCTGCGACGCACCGCGGCCACCGCCGGTTCCCGCTCAGCGCCCCTCATGCCGGGGGGCGAGCCGGGCCAGCTGCACCGGCACGGTGCCGTAGCGGCGGTGCACCAGGGTGCCCCGGCCGGGCGGGAGCGGGCCGGGGCGGATGCCGAACATCGGGCTCTCGTCCCGGGGAGCGCTCATCACGACTGCCGGGAAGCCCAGCTCGCGCATGGCGCCGAGGAACGGGTCGAGCAGCGCCCGGCTGGCCCCGCCGGCGCGGCGCGCGACGTACGGGTGCAGGCCGATGTCGCGGGCCTGGGACAGCATCGGCAGCAGCGGCAGCAGGGGGTTGCCGCCGGCGGCCACCAGGTCGTAGTCATCGACCAGCACGTAGACGTCCGGGCCGGTCCACCAGCTGCGGTCGCGCAGCTGCTGCGGGGTGACGTCCGGACCCGGCAGCCGCTTGGTGAAGCCCTCGACCAGGCCGGCCACCGCATCGGCGGCCTGAGCGGGGGTGGCGGCGTAGCCCAGCAGCGACTCGCCCTCGAAGTCGCCGAGCATCGTCCGCCGGTAGTCGAACAGGATCACCTTGGCCTGCTTGGGCTGCCAGCGCTCCACCACCTGCCGGCCGACGACCCGCAGCACCGACGTCTTGCCGCACTCGCCGTCGCCGATGACCACCAGCCCGGTGTCGGCCCGCGGGTCGAAGACCACCGGCTGCAGCCGCTGCCCCTCCAGGCCGAGCACGATGCCCTGCTCCCGGGCGTCCGCGGGCAGGTCGGCGAACTCCAGCAGGGTCGGCAGCAGCCGCACCGCCGGCGCCGGCGGCCCGTCCCAGCCCTGTCTCTTATACACATCTCCGAGCCCACGAGACTCGTTGCT
>JBKOWA010000562.1:0-1103 GCA_046724155.1 Actinomycetota bacterium | reverse complement strand
GTCCAGGAACGCCGGGCGGGTGGGCGGGTCGAGTAGATGCCAGGCCAGGGTGAGGTCGTAGGCTGGGTCGCCGGTGCAGATGGTGCCGAAGTCAAGCACCCCGACCAGCCGCCCCCGGCGGACCAGCAGGTTGGCCGGCAGCAGGTCAGCGTGCAGCCAGACCGCAGGACCGGACCAGGCCGGCGCGCGTAGCGCCTCGTCCCAGACTGCCGCCGCCCGGTCGAGGTCGATCAGCCCGGCACACTGCGGCAGCCGGGCACAGGTGGCCAGCGCGGCGCGGAAGGCAGGGTCGCGTCCGGCCAGCGGCCCGCCGCGGACGAACCCCTCGCTCAGTGGCGCCGGTGCGTGTCCCCGGCCCGCGGCATCGCCCCGGCGGGCCAGTCGATGGGCTCGGTCGGCGTCAGTGCCCCGGCTCGGGCGACTGGCGCGGCCGGCGGAGCAGGCCCTCCTGCACGACGGTGGCGATGTGCCGGCCGTCGGCGGTCCAGAACCGGCCGGTGGCCAGCCCGCGGGCGCCCGACGCGGACGGGCTGCTCGACTCGTACAGCAGCCACTGGTCGGCCCGGAACGGGCGGTGGAACCACATCGCGTGGTCCAGGCTGGCCCCGGTCACCCCGTCCGGGCCCCAGCTCAGCCCGTGCCCGACCAGCACCGAGTCCAGCAGGGCCATGTCCGAGGCGAACGCCAGCGCGCACACGTGCAGCAGCGGGTCGTCGGGCAGCACGCCGTCGGCCTTCATCCACACCCGGGACAGCGGCGGCCGCGGGCCCTTCTCCCGCTGCATCCACGGCGGGTCGTCCACATACCGCAGGTCGATCGGCCGGGGCACCCGGGCGGACGGGCCGACGACGTCCAGGTACCCGGAGATCCGCTCCCAGTGCGTCGGCAGGGTCTCCGGCGCCGGCACCACGGGCATCGGGCTGCCGTGGTCGAGGCCCGGCTCAGCATGGTGGAAGGACGCGGCCAGGTTGAAGATGGCCTTCCCGTGCTGGATCGCGACAACCCGCCGGGTGGTGAACGAGCGGCCGTCCCGGATCCGGTCCACCAGGTACACGATCGGCACCGACGGGTCGCCCGGGCGCAGGAAGTACGCGTGCAGGGAG
>JBKOWA010000450.1:0-5469 GCA_046724155.1 Actinomycetota bacterium | reverse complement strand
CAGAACGGCAGCTCGCGAGCACGCGTTGGGACACTTCCGCTGCACCGCCTTCGCGGCCGGCTCCCTATGTCGCGGACAGTTCGGCTGGCTAGTGATCAAGTCGACGAGGGTGGCGCATACTCGTCCCGCGGGTGGCCGCTGGACAGGATTATGGCAATCCAGCGGCGAACGCCGGGAAACGCTCTTGTTAACCACTACCGACCAACCTACGCCCATGATGCGATGAAGGAGCGGGTAGCCTTCGTCCCCGTGCGAGTGTCCAGCGGCGTCGTGCGGATCATCGTGGTCTTGACCGGGCTGGCCGGGTTGGCTGGCTGCACGACCCCGGCGCGGACGCTGCCGGCAGGTGCCGGCCAGGCCCGGGTTGGTCACCTCGGCCAGCGGCATGGCGGCCGGGTGCCGACGACCGGGGCCTCCAGCACCCGGCGGCGGCCGGCACCCGCGGCTGCAGGCACGGATCGTCCAAGATAGACTGTCGAATATCAGGTGCCGACCCTGGACGGCGCTGGCGAACACCACCAGATCATGATCAGTTTAAATTGGGTGGCTCGGCCGGTAGACACCCCGGCGGCGATGACCTCAGAATAAGAATTGCGGGATCCCGTTCGAGCACTACCACCATCCAGCAGGTCCAGCCAGTGGTGCGCCGTGCGGGGAGAACATGCCATACCAACTCGGTGTCACGATCCGGGCGCCGGTCATCCCGGAGCGGGTTCCGGAGCTTCGGGAATGGCTGGCCGAGGCCGGGCGCGGCGGAATCGGCGGAGCGCCGTTCGATTTCAGGCGGCTGCGCGGCGTTCATTTCGCGCGGCTGTTCCTGATGCCGGACGGCGCCGGCGATGACGCGGCCAGCCTGGTCTACATGGCCGATGTGGACGGTCCGCTGCGGCGGCACCTGTCCGACCTGGTCACGGTCGCCGGCGGGGGCCTGGACCGGGCGTTCGGGCACTGTGCCGGCTGTCCGGCGGCCGGCCCGGGCAGCGCCTGGCGGCGCTGGTTGCGCCGGCACCTGGTCCGGGCGGACGCGGTCTACGTGAACACCGTCGGCCGCGGCGTCGACCAGATCCGCCAGGAGGCGGAGCTGCGCGCGGCGCTGGAGGACTACCTCGACCGGCCCGGCCCCGACCGGCCGGCGGACGCGCCGAACCAGGTCCGGGACGATATCCGGGCCCATGTCGCCGCCAGCCCGGACCTGGCGTGGGCGCTGCGGCCGCCGCCCCGGCCGCCGCTGTGGTGGCGGCTGCGCGAGGCGGCGCACCTGGTCGGCGTGCCACTGCTCGCCCTGCCGGTGCTGCCGGTGCTGCCGGTCTGGGCGCTGCTGCTGCGGCTCAGCGAGCGACGAGACCTGCCGGATGCTGCGCGGCCGGCGGTCGAGCACCTGCAGGCGGTCGCCCCGTACCAGGACCGGGCCGCCCAGAACCCGCTCAGCGCCCTCACCATGCTCAAGCCCGGGCTGCTGCGGCGGCTCACCACCCGGGCCGTGCTGATGTTCCTCGACTATGCCTCCCGGCACGTGTACAACCGCGGCCGCCTGGGCGAGATCAAGACCATCCATTTCGCTCGCTGGGCACTGCTGGACGGCCACCGCCGGCTGCTGTTCGCCAGCAGCTACGACGGCAGCCTGGAAAGCTACATGGACGATTTCATCGACCGTTCCGCGGCCGGCCTGAATGCGATCTTCAGTAATGGACGGGGTTACCCGCGGACCCGGTGGCTGCTGCTGGCCGGCGCGCGGTACGAGCAGGACTTCAAGCACTACCTGACTCGCCACCAGCTGCCGGTGCCGGTGTGGTACAGCGCCTACCCGGAACTGACCGCCGTCAATGTCGAGAACAACGCCCGGATCCGCGCCGGCCTGCGCGGGGAGATGACCCCGGAGCAGGCCCGGCGCTGGCTGTCCCTGCTGTGAGGCATGCGGTGACCTACTTCCTCGACCGCGCCGATATCCAGGCCCTGCTGGCCACCGACCACTGCCTGCTGCCGTACGCCCACTTCACCCTGTTCGCCACGGGCGACCGGGCCGGCGCCGGCCGGCTGCTGGCGTGGCTGCTGCCCCGGCTGACCGGGTCCGACCGCCCGGGCGACGCTGACCGGCCGGCCCCGGCCTGGCACGTCGCCTACACCCCCGCCGGCCTGCGCCGGCTCGGTCTGCCGGACAGCGCCGTCGGCGGCTTCTCGGTGGAGTTCACCGGCGGGATGGCCGATCCGGCCCGCAGCCGGATCCTCGGCGACGTCGACGGGTCCGACCCCCGAGGCTGGGCCTGGGGCGGGCCGGGGTGGCCGGAGTTCGACGGCATCGTCCTGGCGTACGCTGCCGACCCGCCAGCCCTGGCCGGGATGCGGGCCGAGCTGGCCGGGGCGTTCGAGCGCTCCGGCGCGCAGGCGGTGGCCGACCTGCCCACCCTCGAGCTGACCGGCATCGAGCCGTTCGGCTTCCGGGACGGCATCTCCCAGCCGCTCATTGCGGGCCTGTCGGCGGCGCGGGCCGGTGCCCGCACGGTGCCCGCCGGCGAGTTCGTGCTCGGCTACCCGAACGCGCACGGCCTGCTCACCGACCGGCCGCTGCTGCCGCCCGGCGCCGACCCCGACCGCCTGCTGCCCACGGATGCCGGCGGCAGCGGGGCGGCCGACCTCGGCCGCAACGGCAGCTACCTGGTGGTGCGGCAGCTCGCCCAGGATGTGGACGGCTTCTGGCGCTACGCCAGGGAGGCGACCCGGCGCCCGGACGGGTCGCTCGACGAGCCGGCGAGCCTCGCGCTGGCGGCCCGGATGGTGGGCCGGTGGCCCAGCGGCGCCCCGCTGGTCAAGGCGCCCGACCGGGACGACCTGACACTGGCCGACGACAACGACTTCGGCTACCACCACACCGACCCGGACGGCTACGCCTGCCCGCTCGGCGCCCACATCCGCCGGACCAACCCGCGCGACTCCCTCGACCCCGAGCCCGGCACCGACGCGTCGCTGGCGATCAACGACCGGCACCGGCTGCTGCGCCGCGGCCGCAGCTACGGCCCGTCCGGGGACGCCGACCCGGCCGGCGAGCGCGGCCTGTACTTCCTCTGCCTGGGTGGCAACCTGGCCCGCCAGTTCGAGTTCGTCCAGCACACCTGGCTGAACAACCCCACCTTCCACGGCCTGTACCGCGATGCCGACCCGCTGGTCGGCGGCCGCCCGCGCGGCGGATCCGACTTCACCGTGCCGGCCCGCCCGGTGCGCCGGCGGTACCGCGGAGTGCCGCAGTTCGTCCGGGTGCGCGGCGGAGGGTACTTCTTCCTGCCCGGCCTGGCCGCCCTGCGGTACCTCGCGTGGCTGGCCGGAGGCTGCGACGGGGTGGATACGCTGCGTGGTGATTGAAGCAGGGCGGTTGGCCGTGGAGGGGCGGGACCAGATGGCGGCCGGCGGCCGGCAAGGCGTTCATGGGCGCCGCGTTCCTGCTGCTGGAGACCAGGAACGTGGTCCAGTTCGCGCTGCTGTTCGGGACCACCTGGTTCGTCAACGCCGCGGTGTTCGCCGGCGTCCTGCTCAGCGTCCTCGCCGCGGTCGAGACCGCCCGCCGGATCCGCCCGCCGGATCCGGCTGCCCCGGCCCTGGCTGCTGTACGCCGCGCTGCTTGTCGCGCTGGCCCTGGCCTGGATGGTCCCGCCGGCGGCGCTGCTCGACCTGGCCGTGCCGCTGCGCTTCCTGGCCGGGGTCGCCATCGCCTTCGCCCCGATCTTCCTGGCGAACCTGGTCTTCGCGCAGCGGTTCCGGAGCACGCCGAACGCCACGGTCGCGTTCGGCGCGAACCTCCTGGGTGCCATGGTCGGCGGCGCCCTGGAGTACCTCGCCCTGATCGCCGGCTACCGGTACCTGCTCGTCCTCGTCGCCGGCCTTTACGGCCTGGCGTTCCTCACCGGCCGCCGGCACCTGGCCGCCGCACGCTGATCGCCACCCTCCCGGCGGGGGCTCCCGGGTCGAGGGCCTGGGCGGCTGGTTCGTCGAGCCGACGGTGCTGGTCGACGCGACCAGCTCGATGCGGGAGGAGATCTTCGGCCCGGTGGTGGCGGTCACCAGCTTCACCGGCGAGGACGAGGCGGTGGCGATCGCCAACGGCACCGAGTTCGGCCTGGCCGGCGCCGTCTGGACCAAGGACGTCCACCGCGCCCACGGGGTGGCGGCCAGGCTGCGGGCCGGCACCGTCTGGATCAACGCCTACCGGGTCGTCGGCCCGCACGTGCCCTTCGGCGGCTTCGGGGCCAGCGGCATGGGCCGCGAGAACGGCATGGACGCCATCCGCGAGTACACCGAGACCAAGTCGGTCTGGGTCGAGCTCACCGGTGCCACCCGCGACCCCTTCACCCTGGGCTGACCGCGCCGCCCGCAGTGCGCGGGTGCTGAGCTCGACCGGCCGCGGGGCGTGCCGGCAGCGGAGCCAGCGGTAGTTCGGCAAGTTCTCCGAGCCGGTGTGCGGCACGTGCGGTGCCTGCCGCCAGGCGCCGCAGGCTGTGCCACCCCCGGTGGGTATCAGCACCGGGGCAGCTCAGCAAGGGATCCGTGCCGACCCGAGGCCACGCTGCGGCCCCCCGGTCCGCGCTGGTTCGCGGCTGACCTGCTGCTTGTCCACAGGGCGCTGCCTTTGTCCACAGGCCGTTGACGATCCCGGCAGGTGCGGCCTTGGCGCCGGTAAGCTTCAGGTCATGGCTGCATCCGATGATCTAGAGCCTCGAGTGGCTGCCCTGGAGACCCAGGTCCAGGAGTTGACCACGCGTGTTCGCCGTAGCGAGCATGATGCGGCAGCCGCGCGCGTGCTGGCCGGCGGGGTTGACCGTGACGTGACCGAGATCCGTGCGGAGATCCGGGACTTCCGCCAGGCCACGACCTCCAGCTTCAACGCGATGCGCGAGGACTTCACCGACCTCCGGAAGGAGATGAACGGCAAGTTCGCCGGGGTGGACAAGGGGTTCGCCAAGGTGGACAAGGGGTTCGTCGAGGTGGACAAGGGGTTCGTCGAGATGCGTGGCAAGTTCGATGCCGCCGCGGCCGGTCAGCAACAGATCGTCAACCTGCTGAACACGCTCATCAGTCAGGACGGCGGACGGGCCGCCGACCACTAAGCCTGCGGGCACCGGATCATGGCGCGAGGGTGATTACCGCGGCCTAGCCGAGTAGCGTCTGTTCCCTTGCGTTGGCTTATGTGCTCGGTTGTGTGTGGCAAGTACGGCCAGGGCGAAGGCGCATCGGTCCGCGAACACAGTCTGCCGCCGGTCTGCGTCGGCTACTCATGCCCCGGTGGCCGGATCCCGAACGCAAGCGAGCTGGCCGCGTTTCGTGTCGTACCAGCCACGTACCGTGTCAGACGTAGGTTTGAGAGCGCAGGAGGAGATCCTCATGGTGTCGTGGTTCTGGCGTCGTCGCCAGTCACATTCTGACGAGCCGGTGCCGGGTGGCCTGTTGTTACGGCCGCCAGCGGATGGGCCGTCGGCGTTCGAT
>JBKOWA010000187.1:0-4710 GCA_046724155.1 Actinomycetota bacterium | reverse complement strand
GCGCGGCCCAGCGCCTCGGGGAGCCCGCCCACCGCCGTTGCCAGCACCGGGATCCCGCGCGCCAGCGCCTCGGTGACCGCCATGCCGTACGCCTCGCCGCGCGAGGCCAGTACCAGGAGATCCGCGGCGGCGTACGCGGCGTCGAGGTCGTCGCCGGTGAGCGGGCCGGCGAAGCGGATGCGGTCGGTCAGGCCGCGGGAGTGTGCCAGCCTCCGGAGCCGGCCGACGAAGGCCGAATCCCGGCGCAGCGTCCCAGCGCACACGCAGCGGAACGGCAGGTCGATGATCGTCGCCAGCGCCTCCGCCAGCAGGTCGTGCCCCTTGTGCGGCATGACGGCCGCGACGCAGAGCAGGTGCGAGCCGGTGTCCGAGCCGAGCGCCAGGGGGGCGGGATCCACCCCAGGGGTGGCAACGTGCACCCGACCGGCGGGCAACGCGTACTCCCGGAGCAGCCGCCCTCGCGTCCAGGCGCTCGTCGTGATGATCGCGCCGGCGGCCGCCAGAGCCTCGCGCTCGGCGCCGCTGCCCAGCGGCATGTGCACGAGAACGACCAGGCGCAGCCGTTGCGCCTGCGGCAGCAGCTCGTCCGGGACCGCCGAGGCGACCAGGCCGTCCAGGAGCACGACCGCGCCATCGGGCACCGCCGCGAGCACGCGGGCCAGGCCGGCCCGCTCGGCCGGCAGCGGGGTCGGCCAGGCACCGCGGACGGCATGCTCGCGGACCGACCATCCCAGGACGGCCAGCCCCCGGCAGACCCGGCGGTCGTAGGTGTTGCCGCCGCTCGGCGTCTGCGGGTCGTCGATGTCGTTCGGCAGGATGACGTGCACCGGGGTGCCGCCGTCCGATGGCAGCCCCGCATGCTCGGTCACGGGCACTTCACGCCGGCGGTCGTCGGTGGCGTGCCCGGCGGGGCGGGTACCCCATCGGTGATCTCGCATGCTCGGTCCCGGCAGTCCTCGTTGGCGCTGGTCGGTGGCGTGCGCAGCGCGGTGGTGCCCATCGGCGGGCGTGCCGGTCCGGTCACAGCGGCCGCTCGTAGCTGGCCCAGGCGAGGTGCGACTCGTGGAGTGTGACGGTGATCCCGGCCAGTCCGTGGGCGCCGGAGCCGAGAGCGCCCGCGTGCACGCGCTCGGCGAGGCGGTCGGCGAGCACCCGGGCGAGCACCTCCGTCGAGGTGTTCATGCCGGCGAACGCCGGCTCGTCGTCCAGGTTGCGGTAGTTGAGCTCGCCGACCACAGCGTTCAGCTCCCGGGCGGCCTGCCCGATGTCGACCACGATGCCGTCGGCGTCGAGCTCGGCCCGGCGGAAGGTCGCGTCGATGACGAACGTCGCCCCGTGCAGGCGCTGCGCGGGTCCGAAGACGTCGCCCCGGAAACTGTGGGCGACCATCATGTGATCGCGGACGGTCACACTGAACACGGTCTCACTCTCCGGTGTAGGTGACGAGGTGGCACAGCGGCAGCGTGTCCAGCACCTGCACGGGCACCCGGCACGTCTCACTCTCCGCTGTAGGTGACGAGGTGGCACAGCGCCGGGAGGGTCCGCGCGGCCAGCCCGGCGAGCACCTCGGGCAGCTGCTCGAACCGGGACTCGCCGGTGATCAGCGCGTCGAACGCCGGATCGCGGAGCAGGTCCAGGGCGGGCGCCAGGCGGTCGGCGTGGCTGCGGCTGGCCCGGCGCGCGGGTGAGACGGTGCCCACCTGGCTGCCGTGGATGCGCAGCCGGCGGGAGTGGAACGACCCGCCCAGCAGCAGGCCGACCTCGCGGTCCCCGTACCAGCTGAGCTCGACGACCGTGCCGTCCGGGGCCAGCAGGTCCAGCGACCGCTGGAGGCCGGCGGCCGCCGCGCTCGCGTGCACCACGAGGTCCCGCTCCCCCGCGGCGTCCACCGGCCGCGCGAACGCCACCCCCAGCTCCTTGGCGACGGCGGCCCGGCCGGGGTCGATGTCGACCAGCTCGACCCGGACGCCGGGGAACCGGGCCAGCAGGGCGGCCACGCAGCACCCGACCATGCCGGCGCCTACGACCGTGACCCGGTCGCCGACGAGCGGCGCGGCGTCCCACAGCGCGTTCACCGCGGTCTCCACGGTCCCGGCCAACACGGCCCGTTTGGGTGGGACGCCGCCGGGTACCTCGACCACGGCGCCCGCAGGGACGACGTAGGCGGTCTGGTGCGGGTAGAGGCAGAAGACGGTCCGGCCGAGCAGCCCCGGCGGGCCCTGCTCGACCACGCCGACGTTGAGGTAGCCGTACTTCACCGGCCCCGGGAAGTCGCCCTCCTGGAACGGCGCGCGCATCGCGGCATGCTGGCTCGCGGGCACGCCGCCGGTGAAGACCAGCGTCTCGGTGCCCCGGCTGATGCCGGAGTACCGGGTGCGGACGAGCACCTCGCCGGGGCCGGGCTCCGGCAGGGTGGCGTGCCGGATCTCACCCGCACCGGGTTCACGCAGCCAGAAGGCGCTGGTGTCGCGCGTCATCTGCGTACTCCTCCCTTGACCCGAACCGAACCATCGCTGCCCCACGTGTTGGTCGGTCGCAACCGCAATAGTGACGGAGGCACCGGTGCCCACGATTCGAACTGGTCCGCTGGTCGGGCTGGCAGGGCAGGTCGTCCTGCTCGCGCTCCTCGCCCGGACCGTAGGGCTCGGCTGCGCCGGATGGCTGGCGGGCACGACCTACGGGCTGGTCCTGTGCGCCGCGCTCAGCCGCGGCCTGCACACCTCAGGAGCCCCCGAGCTCCTCGACCTGGTCGGCCACGATGACCACCCGCGCGTCCCGGCGGCCGGGCACCGGCTCAGGCCGGCCGACCGGGTGACGCTGGTCCGGGCGACGCTCGTCGGAGCTGTGGCAGCGCTGGCGGCGGACTCTTTCGCGCGCCCGGCACCGGTCGCGCTGATGGTCGCGCTGGCCATCGTGGCGCTCGTCCTCGATTCGGTCGACGGCCAGGTCGCCCGGCGCACGGGTACCGCCTCCGCGCTCGGTGCGCGCTTCGACATGGAGGTCGATGCGTTCCTCATCCTGGTGCTCAGCGGGTACGCCGCACGCGCGGTGGGCGGGTGGGTGCTCGCGATCGGCGCGATGCGGTACGCCTACGTCGCGGCGGCCTGGGCGCTGCCGTGGCTGCGCGGGTCCCTGGCGCCGAGCTACTGGCGGAAGGCCGTCGCGGCGACTCAGGGCGTCGTGCTGGTGTTCGCGGTCGCGGGTGTGCTGCCCCGGCCGCTGATCTCCGCCGCGCTGGCGGTGTCGCTGGCCCTGCTGGTCGCCTCGTTCGGCAGCTGCGTCGGGTTGTTGTGGCCGTCCCGGCCGGTCGTGTCCCGGCCGGTCGTGTCCCGGCCCGCGCAACCAGCCGTCGCAGTCCCCGTCGGAGCGGTCAGCCGGCCCGAGGCTGTCCGGTAGCGACCGCCGGGGTCCCGGCCGTCGCCGGCCCCCGGATCACCGACCGTGATCTTGGGCGACGCACCGCCGTGGTCGCCGCCGCCGTCGGGGCCGTCGCCGTCGCGGCGGATCCGGTGGCGCGGCAGCCGGGCCTGCACCGCCGCCCCGAGCTGAGCCCAGCCGCGGTACCGCTGGAACGGGATCTCGAAGACCGCCGCGAACAGCCGGGCCGCCAGCACGGAGATCGGCACCGCCAGGGCCAGGGTGAGCCAGAACGCCGGCAGGCCCGGCGTGGCGTGCGGCGCGGCGAGCTTGTGGCTGATCGTCACGACGATCGGCACGTGAATGAGGTAGAGGCTGTAGGAGAACGAGCCGAGGCTGCGTACCGGCCGGGTGGCCAGCAGCCACACCAGCGGGGCCGGCCGCCCGGTGGTCACCGCCGCCAGCAGCAGGGCGATCGCGGGCGCGACCGCGAGGTCGATCCAGAAGTAGTGGTGCACCGTCCAGACCGAACCCTTGAGGACGATCAGCAGTAGCGTCGGCGCGGCGGCGAGAGCGGCCAGCCACTGCCACGGCAGCCGGCGGACCCGCTCACCTGCGGCGACGACGCCGGCCGCGACCACGCCCACCGCGAAAAGCGGGGCGAACTGCGGGGTGATCCCGGTCAGCTTGTCCACCGTGGCCACACCCGGTGCCAGCAGGCCCATCACGACCACCGTCACGGTGACCGCGGCGAGCACCGCCACCGCGCCCGCCCGGCGGCGGATCAGCAGCAGGAGCGGGAGGACGAGGTACAGCTCGGCCTCGACCGCGATCGACCAGAAGGCGCCGTTTGGCACCGGTGCCACGACGACGTCCTGCAGCAACAGGCCGTAGACGGCCGCCGACCGGCCGGTCGGCGGCCCCAGGTGCGGCAGCGGACCCACCGCCCAGGCGACCACCAGGCTGAACGCCAGGGCCGCCCAGTACGGCGGCAGGATCCGCCAGGCGCGCCGCTGGGCGTACCGGGCTTTGCCGCCCAGCTGCCACCCCTTACGGGCCGGGGAGATGGCCAGGGAGAAACCGGACAGCGTGATGAACACGACCACTGCGAGGTGCCCGTACACCAGCCAGCCGAGCCAGCCCGGCCCGGTGTTCGCCGGGTACCCGCGGAAGGTCAGCAGCCAGCAGTGGTGCACCACCACATACAGCGCGGCCAGACCCCGAGTCCCGTCCAGCCCCGCCACCCGACCGCCATCCGATGACCGCATCGAAATAACCTACTGCGGCAAGATGGTTGCCGGCGAAGGCCAGACGTGGGGTGGCATCGGCAGGATCCGCCAGGCGCGCCGCTGG
>JBKOWA010000411.1:0-5687 GCA_046724155.1 Actinomycetota bacterium | reverse complement strand
CCTACGAACCGCGCAGATCCTCACCAACGCCTACGCAAGTTGGGTATCGACCATCGACGGGCTCGGGGGCGCGCTTGCGTGATCGCGCGGCTCGACTATCATCCACGACTCGACCAGCCGGTACGTCATGGCGGCCTTCGGGCGGGCCGGGCGGTCCGGATCGGGCCGCAGCCGCCACCGGGCGGACAGGGGTGGCCAGGACAAGAGTCGACTCGGCAACGGCAAACGACTCACCGACGCACTTGCGCGTGCCCGCGCTGAACGGCAGGTACGCGTGCCGCGGGATTTTCCGCGCCCGGTCGGGCAGCCACCGATCCGGGTCGAACCGGTCCGGCTCGGGGTAGATCGCCGGGTCGCGCTGCAGGCACCATGGGCTGAAGAAGACGTCCGCGCCGGCCGGAATCCGGTGCCGCCCAGGTCGACGTCGGTCAGCGCGTTTCTCGTCAGGAGCCAGCCGATCGGGTACATCCGCAGGGTCTCCATCACTACCCGGCGGCAGTAGTCCAGCCTCGGCAGGTGCTCGTGGCTGGCCGGTTGGCCGGCCAGCACCTCGTCCACCTCGGCATGCACCGCCGCCTCGACCTCGGGGTAGGTGGCCACCAGGTGAAGGACCCAGGCGATGGTGGTGGCGGTCGTCTCGGTTCCACCGATCAGCATGGTGAGGACCTCGTCGCGCAACTGTTGCTCGCTCATCCCCTGGCCGGTTTCTTCGTCGACAGCAAGTACCAGCAGGGACAGCAGGTCACCGCGGTCGGTGCCGGTAGCCCGGTAGTCGGCGATGATCCCGTCCACCACGGCGTTCAAACGCGCCCGCGCCTGCTGGAACCGGCGGTTGGCCGGTAGCGGGAGCCGGTGCACGAAATTCACCGGTAGGTATGCTCGCCGGCCCATCCCGTCCAGCAAGGCCGGCAGCGAGCGCTTCACCTCGGTGGCCGCGGCGATCCCTTCCGTGCCGGAAAACAGCGTCCTGGCAAGCACTTCCATCGCCATGACACCCATTTCCCAGTTCGTCTCGAGTGTTGCACCCTCCCAGTCGCGGGTCCGGTCCGCTCGATCGCGTCGAAGTACTCCAGGAACCGGTCGGCGAAGCGGCGCTGGGCTCCCGCGGGGCAGCCGACCGCCAGCTCGTGCCAGATGTCGGCGAACGTCGCCAGGAAGGGATCCTGCGGCGCGGCGGCGGGATCGGCGAAGATCTCGCGGATGCCGCCGCGGACGGCGCGGATCGTACCTACTGGGTACCTACTGGGTCAGGCAGGTTCTCGTTGTCCAGCTGGTCGTCGAGCAGGACGAACCAGGTCATGCCCTTGTGCGTGAGGATCACCTGCTCCAGGCCGGAATCCGGCACCGTGGCTCCGGTGATCGTGCCGAGGTCGAAGGAGCGCAGCTGCGGCCGGGCAGAGCCGGACCGGGAACGGTCGCTCCACCCAGATCTCCTCGCTGCCGACCGCCTTGGCGATCTCCTTGAACTGGCCGGCCACCAGCTCGGACACGTGCAGCGAGGGAACCTCCGGGTCGAACAACCAGTACGACGCCACCCCGGACTCCTCGTACACGCCACGCTTGAGCGTCGCGTCGTACCGCCTGGTGCTCGGCGACAGCACCTCGACGACCAGCAACGGGGCGACGACCAGGTTCTTCTCGGCGACGTCGGACCGGCGGACGACCGCGATGTCGGGCTGCACCGACCGGCGCCGAGTCGGCTGGTAGTCGATCGGCGAGACGAAGACCTGCATGTCCTCCGGGCAGACGCTACGTAAGGCGCAGATGAGTCCGACCACCGATGCCTGATGCGGGGGCGTCGGTGCCGGTGTCACGAACAGCATCCCGTCGACGAGTTCGTACCGCAGGCCGTCGTCCGGCAGTGACTCGAGGTCGTCGACCGTCCACTCCCGAACCTGGGGCATGAGCGGCGCCGGGTAGCGCGGCTTCTCCAGAACCATGGTCGCCATGGTGCTCCCTCCTGTTGGTGCATGCCAGAAGGGTGCCGGAAGGGGGCGACAGGACCAATCCGCCGTCCACATCTGGATCGGTTATCCCCAGGGCATATGCCGGGGCTTGACGAGAGCGGCTCAGGCGTGCTTGGTGGCGGCCTCGTCCTGCAGGTCGAGCAGGTCGATGGCCCGCTCCCGCATCTCCACCTTGCGGATCTTGCCGGTCACCGTCATCGGGAACTCGTCGACTACGTGCACGTACCGGGGGATCTTGTAGTGCGCGAGCTTTCCGGTGCAGAACTCCCGCACCGCCTCGGCGGTGAGCCGCGGCGCGCCGGGGCGCAGCTTCACCCAGACCATCAGCTCCTCGCCGTACTGGGTGTCCGGCACGCCGATGACCTGCGCGTCCACGATGTCGGGGTGGGTGTAGAGGAACTCCTCGATCTCCCGCGGGTAGATGTTCTCCCCGCCCCGGATCACCATGTCCTTGATCCGGCCGACGATGTTCAGGTAGCCGGTGTCGTCCATGGTCGCCAAGTCGCCGGTATGCATCCAGCGGGCGACGTCGATCACCTCGGCGGTCTTGTCCGGTTGGTCCCAGTACCCCAGCATCACCGAGTAGCCGCGGGTGCAGAACTCACCCGGCTGCCCCCGGGGCACGGTGCGCCCGGTCTCCGGGTCCACGATCTTCACCTCGAGATGCGGGTGCACGCTGCCGATCGTGGACACCCGGCGCTCGATGTCGTCGTCGGTGCGGGTCTGGGTGGACACCGGCGAGGTCTCCGTCATGCCGTAGCAGATGGTCACCTCGGCCATGCCCATGTCGTCGATGACCCGCTTCATCACCTCCACCGGGCAGGGCGAGCCGGCCATCACTCCGGTGCGCAGGCTGGACAGGTCGAACCGGGCGAAGTCCGGGTCGGTCAGCTCGGCGATGAACATGGTCGGCACGCCGTACAGCGCGGTGCATCGCTCGTCCTGCACCGCGGCGAGGGTGGCCTTCGGCTCGAAGGAGGGCGCCGGGATGACGATGCACGCGCCGTGGCTGGTCGCCCCGAGGTTGCCCATGACCATCCCGAAGCAGTGGTAGAACGGCACCGGCACGCACACCCGGTCCGCCTCGGTCCAGTGCTGGGTCTCGGCCACGAAGTAGCCGTTGTTCAGGATGTTGTGGTGGGACAGCGTGGCGCCCTTGGGGAAGCCGGTGGTGCCCGAGGTGTACTGGATGTTGATCGGGTCGTCGAAGGACAGCGTGCCGGCGACCTCGGCGAGCCGGCTCCGGTCGGCCGCCCGGCCGGCCGCGAGCAGCCCGGCCCATTCCGGGTCGCCGAAGAAGATCACCTGGCTGAGCTGCGGGCACTCGGCGCGGACCTCGGCCACCATGGCCCGGTAGTCGCTGGTGCGGTGCGCCGGCGCGGCCAGCAGAGCGCAGATGCCGGCCTGGTTGAGCACGTAGGCCAGCTCATGGGTGCGGTACGCCGGGTTGATGTTGACCAGGATGGCGCCGATCTGCGCGGTGGCGTACTGCACGATCACCCACTCGGCCCGGTTCGGCGACCAGATGCCGACCCGGTCGCCCTTGCCGATGCCGGCCGCCAGCAGGCCGAGCGCGCAGGCGTCCACCTCCCCGGCCAGCTCCCGGTAGCTGTACCGGAGGCCGGCGGCCCGGTCGACCAGCGCCTCCCGGTCGCCGAAGCGGGCCACGGTGCGGGCCAGGTTGGCCCCGATGGTGTCACCCAGCAACGGCTTGACCGAGGGGCCGGAGGCGTACGACGCACGCGGCGGCATCGGAGCGGGGTCCGGCGGACTCGACATGGCTGACCTCCCAGGACCGCAACGGGCTGGCAACGATCCTGCCCGCCCGGGGCCGGCCACGCGACACCTCCCGAGTGGCCGACCCGCTCAGCCCCCGGCGGCCTCCGTTTCGAACTCGGCCAGCGCCGCCAGCCGCGGCCGATCCTCGGCGGCCGGGTGCTGGTAGTGCAGCTCGGTGGGCGGCAGCGGGAACTCCACCTCACCGAACGGCGAGTGCGACCCCTGGTGATCGCCACCTGCCTCGCTCACCAGCAGGTCCGTCTCGTGCGTCTCGGGGTTGAAGTGCTTGTTACGCATCGGCACCTCCGCTGGGCTCCGACCGGAGTGTCCATCGTCGGCCTGCCCGATGTCACTGTTACCGGCAAGTTCTGGTCCTGCCGGACCCGGTGTGCCGGCGGTCAGGCCAGGTCGGACCGGGCAGGCGGCGTCCCGCCGCGGCCCGGTCACCCGCCACCCGCACCGCGTCGGTGTAGTCCACGGCACACAGCCTGCCGCCGGGGCATGACATTTCCCGGCGCGCCGTACCCTCGCACCAATGACCAGGGGTCTTGCCGACTGGCTGCGCGGGTGGTCCGACGACGCCCTCGGCGCGCTGCTGACCGAGCGCCCGGACCTGGCGGTCCCGCCACCGGCCGACCTGTCCGTGCTGGCCGGCCGGGCGGCGGTGCGCCCGTCGGTGCTGCGCGCGCTGGAGGTCCTGGACGCGTTCACCCTCCAGGTGCTGGACGCGCTGGCCCTGTTCGGCAGTCCTGCCGCAGTGGCCGATCTGCTCCGCTTCGTCGGGCCCGGCTTCCCCGCGGACCGGGTCCGGGCGGCGTTCGACCGGCTGCGCTCCCTGGCCCTTGCCTTCGGCCCGGACGACGCCGTCCGGCTGGTCGGCACCGTCCGGGACTCCGCCGCCAGCTACCCGGCGGGCCTCGGCCGCCCGGTCGGCCTGCTTCTCGCCAGCTACTCCGACCAGCAGATCGGCCCGGTGCTGGCGGCCCTCGGGCTGCCCCCCGACCACCAGCCGGAGGCTACCGCGGCCGTCGCCGGTCACTTCGCCGACCGGCTGCCCGCCCTGCTGGCCGACCGCCCGCCGGCCGAGCGCCAGGTGCTCGAACAGCTCGCTGCCGGCCCGCCGATCGGCAGCCTGACCGGCGCCACCCGCCCGGTCCCCGTTGAGCAGGCGCAGGGGCCGGTGCGCCGGCTGCTGGCGCACGGGCTGCTGGTCGCCGTCGACGACGGCACCGTGGAGCTGCCCCGCGAGGTGGGCCTCGCGCTGCGCGGCACGCAGCCGGTCGGCCCGTCCCGGCACGAGCCACCCCGGCTGGCCACCACCGGTCCGGGCCAGCCGGCGGCGGACGGTACCGCCGCCGGGCAGGCGCTGACGGCGCTGCGCATGGTCGAGCAGCTCCTGCTGGAGCTCGCGGAGGAACCGCTGCCGCAGCTGCGCACGGCGGGCATCGGGGTACGCGACCTGCGGCGCACCGCGAGGCGGCTGGACGTTCCGGAGGAGACCGCCGCGCTGTACCTGGAGCTGGCGAACGCCGCCGGGCTGCTGGCCACGACCGTGGACACCGACCCGCGCTGGCTGCCGACAGCGGCGTTCGACGCCTGGCGGGACCAGCCGGCCGAGCAGCGCTGGGAGCTGCTGGCCACGACCTGGCTGGGACTGCCCCGCCAGCCCGGCCTGGCCGGCCAGCGAGACGACCGCGGCCGCACCCTGAACGTGCTCGGGATGGACCTGATCCGGCCTTCCGCCCCGGACTGGCGGCGCCGGGTGCTCGCGGTGCTGGCCGAGCTGCCACCCGGTGCGGCGGCCGGCCCGGACGCCGTCGGCGAGCTGCTGGACTGGCGGGCACCCCGGCGCGGCGGGCCCGAGCGCCGGCCGCTGGTCCGTTGGGTGCTGCGGGAGGCCGAGGAGATCGGGGTGACCGGCCGGGGCGCGCTGTCCGGGCC
>JBKOWA010000577.1:0-3440 GCA_046724155.1 Actinomycetota bacterium | reverse complement strand
GCCGCCCAGCTCGCGCAGCGCGGCGCCGCACGCCCGGCGCACCACCTCCGGCGGGTACCGGTCCGCCTCCGGGCCGAGCCCGACAGCCACCACCAACGGTGTGGCGAGCGTGCCGAAGGTGGTCATCTTGACGACCTCGTCGGCCTTGCCGGTGGCGCCCACCGCGGCCAGCGCCTCCGCCAGCAGGCCGTCCGCCGCCTTGTCCGGAGTCTCTGCTCCCCGCGCCAGTACCGTGCCGCTCGCCCCGGTACAGGTGCCCACGACCACCGCGTCGGCAGGTTGGGCGAACGGTCCGGAGTCGAGCAGGGCGAGCGTGGCCACGATGATCGGTCCTCAGCTAGGCGGGGAGCTATCGGGCATGCTACGTCGGCCGCGCACACCGGCAGGTACTGCCTGGCACGATCGACCCGAACGTATCGCGAAGAGGCATACCTTGGGGCAACTCGGTCACCGTTCCAGCGGCGGGCGGAGGCACCGGCCCGGCCGCATCCAGCGGGAGACGATCGCGAGACGATACCGTCGGCGGCCATGAGTGAGCTGATCAGGACCCCGCTGTACGAGCGGCACGTCGCGCTCGGGGCGAAGCTGGCCGACTTCGGCGGCTGGCTGATGCCGATCGAGTACGGGGCGTCCGGCGGCGGCGTGCTCCGTGAGCACGCGGCGGTGCGCGAGGCCGTCGGGGTGTTCGACGTCACGCACCTGGGCAAGGCGGATGTCAGCGGTCCCGGGGCGGCGGACTTCGTCAATGCGACGCTGAGCAACGACCTTGCCAGGATCGGCCCGGGCCAGGCGCAGTACACGCTGTGCTGCGACGACGCCACCGGCGGGGTGGTGGACGATCTGATCGCCTACCTGCACGGCGCCGACCGGGTCTTCCTGGTGCCCAATGCGTCGAACACCGCCGAGGTGGTCCGCCGGCTCGCCGCCGCCGCGCCGGCCGGTATCAGCCTGCGGGACCGGCACCTGTCCTACGGCGTGCTGGCGGTGCAGGGGCCGCGGTCGGGCGAGGTGCTGACCGCGCTCGGCCTGCCCGCCGACCACGACTACATGAAGTTCGCGGTAGCCGACTGGGATGGTCGCGAGGTGCTCGTCTGCCGCACCGGGTACACCGGGGAGCTCGGGTACGAGCTGCTGCCGTCCTGGTCGGACACGCCGGCGGTGTGGGATGCGGTGCTGGCCGCCGGCGCGGACCTGGGCATCCGCCCGTGCGGGCTCGGCGCCCGGGACACCCTGCGCACCGAGATGGGCTACCCGCTGCATGGTCAGGACCTGTCCCCGGAGATCACCGCGGTGCAGGGCCGCGTGGGCTGGGCGGTCGGCTGGGACAAGCCGGCCTTCTGGGGCCGGGAGGCGTTGCTGGCGGAGCGCAAGGCCGGTCCGGCGCGGCTGCTGTGGGGTGTGGAGTGCACGGACCGGGGCATTCCCCGGCCGCACATGGCGGTGCTGCGGGAGGGTGAGCGGGTCGGCGAGGTGACCAGCGGCACGTTCTCCCCGACGCTGCGCCGCGGGATCGCGCTGGCCCTGCTCGACACCGCGGCCGGGTTGCGGGCCGGCGACGAGGTGGCGGTCGAGATCCGTGGCCGGGGTTCGGCCGCCCGGGTGGTGAAGCCCCCGTTCGTGCAACTCCGTACCCGAACCTGAGGAGGACGCCATGCGCAGCGTCTTAACCCGAGGTGCGATCACGCTGGCCGCGGTGGTCCTGGTCGGCGTCGGCGCCACCGCTGGCGCTTGCAACGCCGAGGGCACCGGGGACGCCCCGGTCGAGCCGGTGCAGCAGCAGAACAACGCGCCAGCGCACATCATCAACATGCCGAACGGCTTCCCGAACATAGCGTTCAAGTGCGACGGCAAGGTCGGCATCTACGTCGTGACACACAGCAAGAACGACGTGCAGCCGGTCATCGTGCAGAACGACCCGCGGTGCGCGGGGCCGCAGTAGCCCCGCAGCAACGCCCGGGCTCAGCCGGCGCCCAGGCCGGAGCGCAGCGCCGCGTCCCAGAGCCGGTCCGGCAGCACTCCGCGGGCGCCGACGGTCAGCTTGGCGGTCACCCCGACCAGGTAGCGCGGTCGCGGGTTCCGGCCGAACAGGGCGCCCTCGATGACGGCCGCCACCCGGTCCGGGCTGAGCGCGGCCAGTGGCATCCGGTACAGCCGCTCCATCCGGGCGCGCAGCGCCGCGGTCAGCTCCCGGTACGGGCTGCTGCCGTCGCCGGCGGCCGCGAGGGTCTGCCCGGCCGTGCTTTCGAACTTGGTGGCCACCGGCCCCGGTTCGACCAGTGACACGGCCACCCCGAACGGCCGGGCCTCGTACCGCAGCGCGTCGGTGATCGCCTCCACCGCGTACTTGGAGGCGTGGTAGTAGCCGCTGGCCGGGAAGGTCAGCCGGCCGCCCATGGAGCCGACGTTCACGATCCGGCCCCGGCCGGCCGCGCGCATCCCGGGCAGCACGAGCTGGCACATCCGGGCCAGGCCGAACACGTTCGTCTCGAACTGCCGGCGCACCCCGGCCAGCGGCACCTCCTCGATGGTGCCCAGCTCGCCGTACCCGGCGTTGTTCACCAGCGCCCAGACCGCGCCGTACTCCTCCTGCACTGCACGGACCGCCGTGGTCATCGACTCCTCGTTGGTGACGTCCAGCGCCAGCAGCCGGCAGCCGTCGCGCTCCAGGCCGGCGATCGCCTCCAGCCGCCGCGCGGTGGCGAAGACCGGGTGGCCGGCCCGGCCGAGCCGGGAGGCCAGCGCCTGCCCGATTCCCGAGGAGCAGCCGGTGATGAGGATCGGCGCCGACTGGCGGCTGCGCTCATCGGTTCGCTCGCTCACGCGGACACCTCGCTTTGTCCGGTGCCTACAGGGGGATGGCTGCTGTGCCCGATGGTTCGCCTGTGCCCTACGGGTCGGTTGGGCCCAGTTGTTCGCGTGGGCTCATTGGTTCGCCTGTGTTCATTGGTTCGCTCGCTCACGGTGCCAGCCTGGCAGAGCGGTGCGCGGCCGGGAAGCATGCGGCGGGGGTCAGGCCGGGCCGGCGCCCGCCGTTGCGCCCGGCGAGCCGAGCAGGCAAAGCCGGGCGGCGGCCCGCAGCAGCGGCAGGAGCAGCGGTCCGGCGTACCCCGGCGCGGTGTCCAGATCGAGCACCGGGCGCAGCCGCAGCAGGTCCAGGGCCGCCTGCTGGGCCGGTGATCCGGTGCGGTCGGCGGCCAGCCACCACTGCGTGGCGTGCGGTGCCAGCCGGTACATCGCGCTGGCCGCCGCGCAGGCGGCCACCCCGTCCAGCACCACCGGCGTGCGCCGCACCGGCGCCTGCAGCACGAGCCCGGCCAGCGCGCCGAGCACCGGGCTGCCCATCGTGGCCAGCAGCTCGGTCGGGCTCTCGGCGTGCGGGCGGGCCCGCCGGAGCAGGTCGCGCACCGCGATCACGTCCCGCCGCCAGGCCGCGTCGTCAC
>JBKOWA010000492.1:0-6135 GCA_046724155.1 Actinomycetota bacterium | reverse complement strand
CGGGGGCACGCTGGCCGTGGTGCCCTCCAGGATCTTCAGCAGCGCCTGCTGGACGCCCTCGCCGGAGACGTCCCGGGTGATCGACGGGTTCTCGCTCTTGCGGGCGATCTTGTCGACCTCGTCGATGTAGATGATCCCGGTTTCGGCCCGTTTGACATCGTAGTCGGCCGCCTGGATAAGCTTGAGCAGGATGTTCTCGACGTCCTCGCCGACGTACCCGGCCTCGGTGAGGGCGGTCGCGTCGGCGATCGCGAACGGGACGTTGAGCATCTTGGCCAGGGTCTGCGCCAGATAGGTCTTGCCGCAGCCGGTGGGCCCGATGAGCAGGATGTTGGACTTGGCCAGCTCCACGCCCTCGTCCCGGTGGCCGGTCCGCTCTCCACCGGCTTGTACCCGTTTGTAGTGGTTGTAGACTGCCACGGCGAGCGTCTTCTTGGCCTGCTCCTGGCCCACCACGTATGCGTCCAGGAACTCGCAGATCTCGCGGGGCTTCGGGAGCTCGTCGAACTTGAGCTCGGTGGACTCCGAGAGCTCCTCTTCGATGATCTCGTTGCACAGGTCGATGCACTCGTCGCAGATGTAGACCCCTGGTCCTGCGATGAGCTTCTTGACCTGCTTCTGAGACTTCCCGCAGAAGGAACACTTCAGCAGGTCGCCACCGTCTCCGATGCGTGCCACCTACGCATCCTCTCCCTCATGCCCGCCGACGGCGAGTCCGCCGCCCGGGCGTGTTGGCCGACGGTACCCCGCGCCGCGGCCGATGCATCTAGTTTGCCGGCTGGTCGTCGTGTCAGCGAGTCTGCAGAGCACTCAATTTGCGGGTGGACAGCACTTCGTCCACGAAACCGTACTCCTTCGCCTCCACCGCGGTCAGGATCTTGTCCCGCTCGATGTCGGCCCGGACGCGCTCCACCGACTGCCCGGTGTGCCTGGCGAGGATCTCCTCCTCCAGGACGCGCATCCGCTGGATCTCGTTGGCAGTGATCTCCAGGTCGGAGACCTGCATGGCCCCCTCGGTGCCACCCGACGGCTGGTGGATGAGCACCCGGGAGTTGGTCAGCGCCATCCGCTTGCCCGGCGTCCCGGCCGCCAGCAGCACCGCGGCCGCGGAGGCGGCCTGGCCCATGCAGACGGTCTGGATGTCCGGACGCACGAACTGCATCGTGTCGTAGATCGCGGTCAGGGCGGTGAACGACCCGCCCGGGGAGTTGATGTAGATGATGATGTCCCGGTCCGGGTCCATCGACTCCAGGCACAGCAGCTGGGCCATGACGTCGTTGGCCGAGGCATCGTCGATCTGGACGCCCAGGAAGATGATCCGCTCCTCGAAGAGCTTGTTGTACGGGTTCATCTCCTTGACGCCGTAGCTGGTCCGTTCGATGAACGACGGCAGCACGTAGCGGGCGTTCGGGGTGTAGAGGCTGCTCACGGTGGTCCCTCCGCGGTCCGTCGCTGCTGGTCAGGCCGGGCCGACGCCGCCACGGGCGCGGCTGATGACGTGGTCGACGAAGCCGTAGTCGAGGGCTTCCTCGGCGGTGAACCAACGGTCCCGGTCGGAGTCGGCCTCGACCCGCTCCACCGGCTGCCCGGTGTGCTGCGCGATCAGCTCGGCCATCTCCTTCTTCGTGAGCTTGAACTGCTCGGCCTGGATCCGGATGTCCGAGGCCGTGCCGCCGACCCCGGCGGACGGCTGGTGCATCAGGATCCGGGAGTGCGGCAGCGCGTGCCGCTTGCCCGGCGCGCCGGCGCAGAGCAGGAACTGGCCCATGGAGGCGGCCAGCCCCATGGCGTACGTCGCCACGTCGCAGTCCACGAACTGCATCGTGTCGTAGATCGCCATGCCGGCCGTCACCGAGCCGCCCGGCGAGTTGACGTACAGGTGGACGTCGCGGCTCGCGTCCTCGGCCGCCAGCAGCAGCAGCTGCGCGCAGATCTGGTTCGCGATCGTGTCGTCCACCGGCTGGCCCAGGAAGATGATCCGCTCCCGGAGCAACCGGTCGTACACCGAGTCGTGCAGGTTCATCCCGGCGCCGTTGACGCGCATCTCGGCGCGGATCGGCATCGCCGGATCAAGATGGGTCACTGCTGCCTGCCTTCGCGAGAGATCGGATCGGTCGAGCCGGACGGGGGAACGATGCTGTTGTTCGGCCGACTCGACGACCCTAACGCGCCGCCTGCGGTGGCCACTCCCCTACATCGTGCGTGTTCGCCGTGAGCAGAGCGTGACACCTGCGCCACAGCAGCGTCGCACCATGCGTCACCAGGCGCTGGGACGCTCGCGGGACGGCCCACCGGCCGGTCAGGCGTCGGCCGGCGACTCGGCCGGACCCGCCTCCGGCTCCGGCGTGGTGCCCGTGGTGCCACCCGCGTCCGCGTCCTGCGGAGCACCGCCCTGCGTAGGGCTGCCCTGCCCCTCCCCGCCGCCGGTCTCGCCACGGCGCAGCGCGGCGATGTCCACCGGGCGGCCGGACGCGTCGGTGACGGTGGCCGCCTCAAGCACCGTGGCGAGCGCCTTGTTGCGACGTACCTCTGCCACCAGCGAGGCGATGCTGCCCGATTCGGACATCTGCTTGAGGAAGTCCTCCGGTGGCACGCCGTAACGCTGCGCCTGGACGAGAACGTGCTCCGACAGCTCCTGGTCGGACACGCCGACCTGCTCGGCGTCGGCCAGCGCGTCCAGCACCAGCTGGGTCTTCACCGCCTTCTCGGCGGAGCTGCGCAGGTCCGCGCCGAACCCCTCCTCGTCCTGCTGCTGGCTGGACAGGTACTGCTCGAGGGACAGCCCGGCGGCCGACAGCTGCTCGTCGAGGGACTCCCGGCGCCAGGTCTGCTCGGCCTCCACCACCGACCCGGGCAGCGGGACCTCGGTGCCGTCCAGCAGCGCCTCGAGCAGCTTGTCGCGCGCCTGGATGCCCTGCTCGACCTTCTTGTAGCGCTCCAGCTTGCCCCGCATGTCCGTGCGCAGCTCGTCAAGCGTGTCGAACTCGCTGGCGGTCTGGGCGAAGTCGTCGTCCAGCTCGGGCAGCTCCTTCTCCTTCACCGACCGGACGGTGACCGACACCTCGGCGATCTTGCCGGCGTGCTCGCCGCCGACCAGCTCGGTGCTGAAGGACGCCGCCGCACCGTCCTCCATCCCGACCAGGGCGTCGTCCAGCCCCTCCACCAGGTGCCCGCTGCCCACCTCGTAGGACAGGCCGGTGCGGCTCTCGATCTCCTCCTCGCCCACCCTCGCGGTCAGGTCGATGGTGACGTAGTCACCGGTCTGCACCGGCCGCTCGGCGGTGCGCAGCATGGCGAACCGGTCGCGCAGCACGCCGACCCGGTCGGCCACCTCCTCGTCGCTGACCTCGGCGTCATCCACCGTGACCGTGAGGTCGGCCAGGTCCGGCAGGGTCACCTCCGGCCGCACGTCCACCTCGGCCGTGAACGCGATCCCGCCGTCCGGGTCCGCCCGGGTCAGCTCGATCTCCGGCTGGCCGAGCGCACGCACCGCGTTGCTGCGCACCGCCTCGGCGTACGCCCGGGGCACCGCGTCCTGCACCGCCTCCTCCAGCACGGCGCCGCGGCCGACCCGCTGGTCGATGATCGCGGCCGGCACCTTGCCGGGCCGGAACCCCGGCACCCGCACCTGCCGGGCGATGCTTTTGTACGCCTTGTCCAGGCTCGGCTTGAGCTCGTCGAAGGGCACCTCCACGGCGAGCCGTACCCGCGTAGGGCTGAGGGTCTCGACGGTGCTCTTCACGTGCTGTCTCCTTGCGAGGCCGGGGTCGATGCAGGCATGGGCGAGCGCCCTGGCGGCGGCTCGCGCGGACAGGTCGGGGTGCGGGACTCGAGCCCACGGCCCCCCGCAGAGCCTACAGCGGCGGCCAGCCGCCGCATTCGCCGAGACGCCGAAGCGCATCGACCCTGCCAGCCGGGCTCCGACCCGGGCCCGACCCGTGCAGGTCCCGCTCGGCGTTACGGGTGAGGCGGACCTCAGGCACCGGCGGCCGAACCCTCCTCAGCGCCGCTCTCCTCAGCGTCCAGGTCGGCGAGCGCATCATCCAGCGGCCGGCTGTCGCTCTCGCCGCGGGCGTAGCGCTCCTTCACCTCGCGCATCTGGCGGACGTACTCCGGCGCGTTGGCCAGCACGTGGTCGTAGAAGGCGTCCTCGTCGATCGCGGTCACGACGGCCACGGGCCGCCCCCGGCGGGTGACGAGCACCGGGTGACCGGTGCGCTCGACCTCGCTCACCACAGCCGAGGCGCGCTCGGCGAGCTCGCGAATGCCAACTGCCTCCATAGACCCTCCCAGGCGTTGACGTACCCCTACATATCAGGTCCAATACCGCGGACCTCGCCGAGCGACCGGCCTACACTCAGCATCCTGAGAGCCCGGCCGGTCCAGCTCCGCAGGCGAGCACCCCGAGCAGCTGCAGACCCGCCCACGACGTCCCCGCAGCTGACGCCGCGGATCCCGAGCTTGCCGAGTCGGGGTGGCGGGATTTGAACCCACGGCCCCTCGCTCCCAAAGCGAGTGCGCTACCAAACTGCGCCACACCCCGTGCTGCCCCGAGTCTAGGGCGTCGGGGTGACAACCTCCGAACCTGCCGCCAGCCCGGCGTTCCCCCGCCGCTCGCCGCGTCCACCCACGTCCCTCCGGCGCCGCTGTGCGCCGCTGTGCGCCCCTGCCGCCGCTCCGCCCCGGCGGCAGGCCTGGTCCCGATCCCCCTGCACTGCCATCCCCTGCCTGGCCGCTTCGTGCCGGCCCGTACCGCGCTCCCCCACCTTGCGCATGGTCCGCCTTCCGTGGCGCCACCGCGGCCCTGCCGCGAGCGGCCTCCGACTGCCCGCGCGCCCGGCCCGCACCAGGCGTTACCCTGTCCCGGGTCGGTGCACCGGCCACCCGCGGGTGTAGCTCAATGGCAGAGCCTCAGCCTTCCAAGCTGATGGTGCGGGTTCGATTCCCGTCACCCGCTCTCCGCTCACCTCTAGCCCCTCGTCAGGGCTGTCCCGCCAGCTCTCGGCCGCACCCCGCGGCTCTTGATCATCACGGCGTTTGGTCCGCCTGGCGACACCTGCGGGCAACCGGGCGGCCAGCCCGGAGGCCGACGATCCAGGTGCACCGTCACCCCCGAGGAGGAGCTATGAGACGCATGCTCGCAGCCGGCCTCGCCGGATCCCTCACCGCGGTCGCCGTGCTGACGACATCGGCACAGGCCGAAGAGCAGCACCGCGACGACCCGGTCACCCTCGCCTTCACGGCCACGACCCGGTCGACGGCCTGGCAGCAGGTGCAGAAGATACCGCTGCGTTTTGCGACCCACCACCCGCAAGGCTTCGCGTTGGTCGGCGACAAGATCTTCATGTCGACGGTCGAGGTCATCGAGGCGCCGGTCCGCTACCCGCAACCCATCGACGGCTACGACCGCACGCCCGGCAAGGGCATCGGGCACCTGCTCGTCATCGACCGGCAGGGCAGCCTGGTCAAGGACCTGACACTCGGCCAGGACACCATCTACCACCCCGGCGGGATCGACTTCGACGGGCAGTCGGTGTGGGTGCCCGTCGCGGAGTACCGCCCGAACAGCAAGGCCATCGTGTACCAGGTCGACCCGGCCACCTACCAGGTCAGCGAGCGGTTCCGGGTGGCCGACCACGTCGGTGGAGTCGTCCGTGACCGGGTCACCGGCACCATCCACGGCGTCAGCTGGGGCTCGCGCACCCTGTACGCGTGGACGCCGGCGGGTCACCAGCTGTCCCGGCAGGCCAACAACGACCATGTCCTCGACTACCAGGACTGCGACTACGTAGGCTGGCGCAAGCAGCTCTGCTCCGGCATCACGGCTCTGCCACGCCCCGACGGCGGCAGTTACGAGCTCGGCGGAATCGTGCTGCGCGACCTGCGGGACAACCGCATCCTGCACCAGGTCCCGTTCCCCAGGTTCTCCTCAGCGGGCCACGTCATCACCCGCAACCCGGTCGCGCTCGAGGTCGTCGGCGGCACGCTGCGGCTGCTCGCCGCGCCCGACGACGGCGAGGAGACCGCCGGCACCGAGCTGTTCGTCTTCCAGGCGCCAATCTGACGGCGGCACTGCCCGCCTTCCCCGCCCAACGGCGGGGAAGGCGGCGTTCCGGTTTGCGACCGTCCGTACGC
>JBKOWA010000167.1:0-4102 GCA_046724155.1 Actinomycetota bacterium | reverse complement strand
CCGCTGGCCGATGCCGCCCTGGCCGAGGAGGTGGCCGGCCTGTACCGGCACGGCGATGCGGCCGAGAAGCGGGCGGTGCTGCGCGGCCTGGCCGCCCTGCCGGTGGGTGCCGGGGGGCTGCCGTTGGTCCACGACGCGCTGCGCACCAACGACACCCGGCTGGTCGCCGCCGCCCTCGGCCCGTACGGCGCGACCAACCTCGACCCGCCGGCCTACCGGCAGGGCGTGCTCAAGTGCGTGTTCATGGGCATCCCGCTGGCCGGCATCGACGGGCTGCCCGAGCGGGCGGACCGCGAGCTGTTCCGGATGCTGCGCTCGTTCGCCGCCGAGCGGGCCGCCGCCGGCCGGCCGATCCCCGCCGACGTCACCCTGCTCGCCCCCGACCTCGCCGCGACGGAGCCCTGAGCCGCAGCCGGCTCGCCGGCTGGGCGGCGACGCGTCCGCCTGAGGGCCGGTCAGCTGAAGACGATGGTCCGCGGACCGTTGACGAGGATGCGGTGCTCCGCGTGCCAGCGGACCGCCCGGGCGAGCACCACGCACTCGACGTCGCGGCCGACCGCGGCCAGCTCGGCCGGGGACAGCGAGTGGTTCACCCGGGCGACGTCCTGCTCGATGATCGGGCCCTCGTCCAGCTCGGCCGTCACGTAGTGCGCGGTCGCGCCGATCAGCTTGACCCCGCGGTCGTGCGCCTGCCGGTATGGCTGGGCGCCGGTGAAGCTGGGCAGGAAGGAGTGGTGGATGTTGATCAGCCGGCCGGCCAGCTCGGCGCACAGGGCCGGGCTGAGGATCTGCATGTAACGGGCCAGCACCACCAGGTTGACCTGGTGCTTGGCGACCACCTCGAGCACCGCGGCCTCCTGCTCCTCCTTGCGCCCGGGCTGGATCGGCAGGTGGTAGTACGGCACGTCGAAGGCGTCGACCGTCTGCCGGAGCAGCTCGTGGTTGGAGGCCACGGCGACGACGTCGGCCGGCAGCCACCCGGTGTGCCAGCGGTAGAGCAGGTCGTTCACGCAGTGCCCGGCGCGCGACCCCAGGATCAGGATCCGGGCCCGGTCGCTCTGGTCGACCACATCCCAGTCCATGCCGTACTCGCCGGCGACCCCGGCCAGGACGGTCCGCAGCCCGGCCAGGTCCAGGCCGGCCGGCAGCCGGGTATGCACCCGCATGAAGAACCGGCCGGTGTCGGGGTCCCCGAACTGCTGGCTGTCCCGGATGTCGGTGCCCTCGCCGGCCAGGCTCGCCGCAACCGCGGCGACGATCCCCGGCCGGTCCTGGCATGCGAGGGTGAGGATGGCGTCCACCCCGCCGCACCTCCCCTGTGCCCCTGCCCGCGGCTCGATGTGACCTGGGAAATATAGACCAACATCAAAGTGAACGTCCGGGGACCCCGGCAGACGAACGGAACCGGGTTGGCCGAACCGCGCGTCAGGCTGCCCAGAGGGTTGCCGTGGGCTGGGCGAGGGTCAGCACCAGGCTCGTGTGCAGCGCCAGGAACGACGCACCCGGCAGGTAGTCCGGACCGAGGAAGAACGCCCGGTTGACACTGGTCACGGTGACCGGCGCAGCGTTGTCGGTCAGGTCCATCGGCTGGCGGATGGCCACCACCTCGGCGATGTCGGCCGCGGTGGTCCCCAGCGGCAGCTCGACCGTGGTCGCGGCCGGGTCGTCCCGGGCGATCGCCCAGCTCAGCTGCGAGTGGTCGGACCGGTACAGCGTGGCGTCACCGCGCAAGCGCACGCCGACGGCCAGCCCCGGCGGGGTGCCCGGCTGGCTCCCGGCACCGGTGTCCTTGTCGACCTCGATGAACAGGTAGCTGCGCTGGTCGCCCATGTCCGGGGTGGCCGGGTCGGACGGCACCTCCACCTTGCCCTCCCGGACCATCTCCTTGGCCATCACCGGGTAGGTCCACGGGTTGGCGTCCATCAGCACCTCGCGGGCCCGCCCGGCCGGCCGGGTCTGGTCGGCGGCCAGGAAGAACCGCATGGTCCCGCCGGCCGGCTCCACCACCACGTCGCACATGTTGTTGTTCTCGGTGCACGTCTGCAGCACCGGGTGCTCCCCCTCGTAGCGCCCGGTGAAGTGCAGCGTCTGGTGGTTCGGCGCCTGGAACACGTCGCTGCCCGCCACCCGCCGGCCGGGCGCGTCCACCTCGACCCGGTAGATCCACTCGATGTCGGTGGTACGGCCCCAGCGCGCCATCAGCGCCGGGGTGTTGGTGCCGCCGTCCTCGTTGCTCCACACCACCGAGTACTCCAGGACCTGGTGGCCGGGGGTCGCGGCCGGCAGCACCTCGTGCCAGGCCAGCAGCGGCGTGTCGGTGGTGGCGTTCTGCAGCGGCGACCCCAGCTGGGGCAGCACCCGGCCGATCACGACCGGCGCGTGCGACAGCACGGTGTGCAGGTCGCCGCCGGCCGGAACCACCTCGACCCGGACGTCGTGCAGCCGCACCTGCCAGGCGGCCGGCGCCGACTTCGCGGCGGAGAACCGGACCGCCAGCCGGTGCCACCCGGCGTCCACCGCGCCCAGCGCCAGCTCCCGGGGCGTGGGACCGGCGGACGGCACGACGAGGTCGCCGGCGTACCGGCCGTCGACGAGGAGCTCGACGACGGCGGACTCGGCCCCGGGCCGGGCCCAGTCGACGCCGGGAGCCGCGGCGGTGAACCGCACCAGCGCCTCACCACCGGTCGGCGCGCGGAACGGGACGCCGTGGGCGGGCGGGCCGTCCCGGCCGACCACGAGAGTGGGCCCCTGGCCGTCGAGGTCCACGCTCCCGGCGGCCAGGGTGCTCGCGGTGGCCGGGGTGGCGCCCACTCCCGCCGCGGCCGCAAGGAGGAGGGCGGTAACCGGCAACAGAGCGCGAACGCGAGGCATCGGTGACTCCCCACGGCTGTCGCGGACAGGGCCGACCGCCAGCGTAGGGGGGAGCCGGCGAACGGCGCAGAACGAGCTGGCCAACAGTACGGGCCGTGCCGCCGGCTGCCGGCCATCTGCGGTTACCGGCGGTCACGGCGGCGGGCGAGTGCCTCGGCCCGCTCGGTGTCCTCCGGGTCCAGCTTTCTGGTGTCGCGCGGCACCGAGAACGCCTCGTCCTCCGGGACGCCGCCGGTGATGGCCCGCTGCCGGTCCAGCTCGGCGTCGAACTCCGCCCCGAGCAGCACCGCGATGTTCGAGATCCACAGCCAGACCAGGAAGATGATCACGCCGGCCACCGAGCCGTAGGTCTTGTTGTACGAGGCGAAGTTGGCCACGTAGATCGCGAAGCCACCGGAGGCGACCAGCCAGATCAGCACCGCCAGCAGGCTGCCCGGGGTGATCCAGCGGAACCGCGGCCGGGGCTGCCGCACGTTGGGGCAGACCCAGTACAGCAGCGCCAGCAGCAGGCTGACCAGGAGCACCAGCACCGGCCACTTGGCGATGTCCCAGGCGGTCACCGCCGCGTTCCCGATGCCCAGCGCCCTGCCGGCCTGGTCGGCCACCCGCCCGGTCACCAGCACGATCGTCGCGCTGGCCAGCAGCATCAGCATCATGGCGATCGTCACGGCCACCCGCACCGGTGCGGTCTTCCAGATCGGCCGGCCCTCACCGACCTCGTAGATCGCGTTGGTCGCCCGCATGAACGCGGCGATGTAGGCCGACGCCGACCACAGCGCCAGCAGCACGCCGAACACGGCACCGATCCCGGCGACCGTTGGCTGCTGCTGAGCATTGTTGATCACGCCCGCCAGGAAGTTGCGGACCGCGCCCGGCGTGATCTGGCCCACGTTGTCCAGCAGTGTCCGGGCAGCGGACTCGCCCAGCAGGCCCAGCACCGAGACCAGCACCAGCAGCGCGGGGAACAGCGCCAGCACGCCGTAGTACGTCAGCGCCGCCGCCCAGTCCGTGATGTTGTCGTCGCGGAACTCGCGGACCGAGCGGCGCAGCACCGCCAGCCACGACCGCCCGCCCAGGTCGGTCGGGCTCTCCGGCTCCGCCCGTCGAGACCTGACATCAGCCATCGCGGACCTCCTCAGCGCACCCCCCGCGATCCACGTGTACCACCGCTGCCCGGCCGCAAACCCGGACGGCACCGCGCCGATGCGGTGCCGTCCGTGGACGTTGGCAC
>JBKOWA010000604.1:0-11789 GCA_046724155.1 Actinomycetota bacterium | reverse complement strand
GTCCAGCGCCGGGTGGCTGGTGTGCCGCTCGATCAGCACGAACAGCGCCAGGATCACGGCGCCGCCGACAATCGGCAGCAGCACCTGAGAGCTGGTCCACTGCGAAGTCTCGCCGCCCTTGATGATCCCGTAGACCAGGGCGACCAGGCCGGCGATGGACAGCAGCACACCCAGCGGGTCCAGCCGCTTCGGGTTCGGGTCGGCCGACTCCGGCACGATGGCGAGGATGGCCACCGCGCCGAGCAGCGTGATCGGCACGTTGATCAGGAACACCGAGCCCCACCAGAAGTGCTCCAGCAGGAACCCGCCGGTGATCGGCCCGAGGGCCACCCCGGCACCGCTGACCCCGGCCCAGATGCCGATCGCCCGACCGCGCTCGGCCGGCTCGAACACGTTCTGGATGATCGACAGCGTCTGCGGCTGGATCATCGCGGCGCCGATGCCCATCAGCGCCCGGTTGGCGATCAGCTGCCCCGACGAGCCGGACCAGGCGGACAGCGCCGAGGCGGCGCCGAACAACACCATGCCCATCAGCAGCAGCCGCTTGCGGCCGAACCGGTCGCCCAGCACCCCGGCGGTGAACATCAGCCCGGCGAACACAAGGGTGTAGGCGTTGATCGCCCACTCCATGTCGCTCTGGGTGGCGTCGAGGTCCTGCTGGATGGTCTTGAGTGACACGTTCAGCACGGTGTTGTCGAGGATGACGACAACCAGGCAGACCATGAGTACGCCGAGGATGCCCCACCGGCGCGCGTGGATCGTCTGAGAATCCACCAGCCCCCCTCAGGGTTTCGCTACGTCTTCGTATCGCTTCACCAGCGACGCTAGCACTATTTCGATACGCAGTAGAATCGTATTTGTTGAGTGCCTGATCGATTACCTTCGGTCACCCTAGGGCGCTGCGCGAGCGGCCCCGCTAGCTCGACGAACGGTCGGGGTCGGCGAAGTGGGCGAACGCCTGCAGGTTGGTCAGCGGCTCGCCGGCCTTCACCCGCCAGGCCCACTCCCGCCGGATGGACGAGCCGAAGCCGATCTCCAGCAGGCTGTTGAAGTTCTCGTCGGCGTAGCTGAGCACCGCGCCGAGCAGCCGGTCCAGCTCGTCGGCCGTCACCGCGTGCAGCGCCACCCGGCCGACCAGGTAGATGTCGCCGGCCTGGTCCAGCGCGAAGGCCACCCCGTACATCCGGGCGTTGCGCTGCAGCAGCAGGGCGTACACCTGCTCCCGGTTCTCCTCCGGCCGGCGCAGCACGAACGCCTCGACCAGCAGCGCGTGCTGGCCGACCTCCAGCTGGCACATGGTGGCCAGCTTCCTGGTCCCCGGCAGCCGCACGGTGTAGCGCCCGGGCCCGTGCCGCCGGTACTCCAGCTCCCGCTCGTCCAGCGCGCTGCCGATGACCCGGTCCAGCTGCGCGCTCATCGCAGCACCGCCGGATCGGCCAGGTTGAAGATCGGGTCCGCCATGGCGTCACGGTACGTGCCGAGCAGCCGTTGCGCAGTGGTGTCCCAGCTGAACCGCTCGGCGTGGCCGCGGGATCCCGCGGCGAGGAGGCTGCGGTACTCCGGCCGGCGCAGCAGCGGCTCCAGGGCGGCCGCGTAGCCGGCCGGCTGGTGGCCGTCCACGAGCACGCCTGAGACCCCGGCCGCGACCGCGGTCGGCAGCCCGCCGACCCGGGCGGCCACCACCGGCGTGCCGCACGCCTGCGACTCCAGCGCCACCAGCCCGAACGACTCGTTGTACGACGGCACCACGGTGACGTCCGCGGCCCGGTAGACGTCGGCGAGCTCCGCGGCCGGCACCGGGAGCAGGAAGCGCACCAGCTCGCCGATCCCCAGCTGGCCGGCCAGCCGCTTGAGGCTCTCCGGCTCGGCCAGCCCCGCGCCGCTCGGCGAGCCGACCACCAGCACCAGCAGTCGGTCACGCAGCTCGGGGTCGGCGGCCAGCAGGGCGGCGGCGCGCAGCAGGATGTCCGGTGCCTTCAGCGGCTGGATCCGGCCGGCGAAGGCCAGCACGTGCGCGTCCGGCGGGATGCCGAGCCGGGCCCGCGCCGCAGACACCGACCCGGGCCGGAACAGCTCCAGGTCGACGCCGGGCGGGATCACCTCCACCCGGTCCGATGCCGCCCCGTACAGCTCGCCGAGCTGCGCCGCCTCGGCCCGGGTGGAGGCCACCAGCCGGTCCGCCTCGGCCACCACCTGCTCCTCGCCGATCACGCGGTACCGGGGCTCCGGCTGGTCGCCTGCGGCGAGCAGCGCGTTCTTCACCTTCGCCAGGGTGTGCGCCGAGTGCACCAGCGGCACCCCCCAGCGCTCCCTGGCCAGCCAGCCGACCTGCCCGGACAGCCAGTAGTGCGAGTGGATCACGTCGTACCAGCCGGGCTCGCGCTGCGCCTCGGCACGCAGCACGCCCGCGGCGAACGCGCAGAGCTGGGTCGGCAGCTCCTCCTTGGTCAGCCCCTCGTACGGCCCGGCGCTGACGTGCCGGACCAGGACTCCGGGGGCCAGCTCAACCTGGGGCGGCAGTTCCGATGAGGTGGCCCGGGTGAACACCTCGACCTCGACGCCGAGCTCGGCCAGCCGCCTGGCCACCTCGACCACGTAGACGTTCAGGCCCCCGGCGTCACCGCCACCGGGCTGGTCCAGCGGCGAGGTGTGCACGGAGAGGGTGGCCACGCGTCGTGGGCTGCGAGTCACGGCTTTACCTCCGGCGCCTGGGTGCTACGCAAGGGGCAACTATGCAGGGGCAACAACTACGCACGGTCAACAACTGCGCAGGGGCAACAACGCCGCCGGGCCCCGTTTCCTGCCCGGTTTGCCCGTCGCGCACCGAGATAGGCTCCCGATCCGTGGGCAGGGACACGCCGGTCGCGGTGGTGACCGGGGCGAGCAGCGGCATCGGCGCGGCCACCGCGCGCCGGCTGGCCGGCTCCGGGTTCCACGTGGTGGTGGCGGCCCGCCGGCTCGACCGGATCCGCGCGGTGGCCGGCGAGATCGGTGGCACCGCGGTGCCACTCGATGTCACCGACCAGGGCAGCGTGGACGCGCTCGCCACCGCGGTGCCGTCCTGCCAGGTGCTGGTCAACAACGCCGGCGGCGCCCTGGGCGTCGACCCGGTCGAGGCCGCCGACCCGGCCGAGTGGCAGTGGATGTACGACGTGAACGTGCTCGGCGTGCTGCGGGTGACCAAGGCCCTGCTGCCCGCCCTGGAGGCCAGCGGCGCCGGCCACGTAGTGCTCGTCGGCTCCACCGCGGGCCGGGTCGTCTACGAGGGCGGCGGCGGCTACACCGCGGCCAAGCACGCCGCCGCGGCGCTGCGCGAGACGCTGCGGCTGGAGCTGAGCGGGCGCCCGGTCCGGGTCAGCGAGATCGCCCCGGGAATGGTGGCCACCGAGGAGTTCAGCACCAAGCGTTACCGGGGCGACACCGCGGCGGCGGCTGCCGTCTACGCCGGGGTGCCGGACCCACTCACCGCCGAGGACATCGCGGACTGCATCGACTGGGCGGTGACCCGGCCCCCGCACGTGAACATCGACCTGCTAGAGGTGCGCCCGCTGGCCCAGGCCGCGCAACACAAGGTGCACCGCGTCGCGCCACCGGACCAGGATCCCGGCCAGCAGCAGGAGCCGTGACCGCGGTGTGCCGACCTATCTGGCGTTATCCAGGTGGGTCGATCCGGCCGTCGAAAGGGCGCCAGGACGTTCTTGTCGGGGGGTCCGGCGGCGGAGCTCGGAGAGGACGTTCGTGTCTCGGTCCAGCCGTCCGCCGTCGTGACCATGTTGTCGTACCTCGCTCGTAGGGTGGCGCCATGCCGAGTGGGGAGCACGAGTCGCCGATCGCGTTGGCCAAGCTGGATCCGGGTCTGGTGACCTGGCTGTTGGCGCACTTGTTCGATGTCAAGGTGCCGGACTACGACCACGCCCGGGCGCGGCCCACCGATGTGCGGGTGATGGTCCCGCGCACCTACCACGCCGACGGCATGCTGCTGTACTGCGACGCGGCCGACCAGCCGGTGCTGGCGGTGGTGCTGGAGGTCCAACGCAGCTGGGACACCAGCAAACGGTGGATGTGGAAGCTGTATGTGGCTCAGTTGGAGGCCGAGCTGACGGTCGATGCCGCGCTGGTGGTCTACTGTCCCGATCCCGCACTTGCCCGGTGGTACCGGGGGATGTTCGAGGGCGGAGGGCTCAGTCTGCCGCTGCGGCCGTTCATCTTCACCCCCCACGATGTGCCGCTGGTCGTCGATGTGGAGCTGGCCCGGTCCAACCCGGCGCTGGCGGTGTTCTCGGCGATCTGCCACGGCGGCGACGCGGACGTGGATGCGATCTTCCCGGCGCTGGCGCAGGCGCTGCAAGCACTCGGCCCGAAGAAAGCGATCTTGTACTATGACATTGTGCTGGCCGGGCTGCCCCAGGCGCCCCGAGCACGTTGGGAGGCTTACATGAGCACCGCCACCGGCTCTGAGTACCGCAGCGAACTGCTGCGCGAGATCGATGCCCGGAGCCAGGCCCTGGGTGAGGCCCGAGGCGAGGCCCGAGGCGAGGCCCGAGGCGAGGCCCGAGGGGAAGGCCGCGCAGTGCTCACCGTGCTCGACGCACGAGGCGTGCCCGTGCCCGAAGCTGTCCGCGAGCAGATCCTCGCCTGCACCGACCTGACCCAACTCGACACCTGGCTCCGCCGCGCCGTCACCGCCACCACCGCCGACGACGTCATCCGCCCGTAACTCACCCATCATCGGCTGGACGGCTGCACGCACTGGCTCGAGTGCGTGCGCTGGTCGGATTCCAACATGATCGCGCGTGGATGGTAGAGGATCACGCCGAGGTCAACCGAGATTGGCTCGATTCCGGAGAGCAGGTGCCGAGCCGTCTTCGCCATGTCGGTAAGGCGAGCGTCAGAGAATCCAGCTAGCGGCCCTGCGACGAGAGTCGCAATGTGCAACCACTTGTCCGGCGTGCGTCGTGCACCTGGAAGCCGAATGCGTGTTGCAGATAGTAGGGGCTGAGCCCACGACAACTCCATCAGCCATGCTGATCGCCAGCTCTCCCGTCCCGGGCCGCTGTGCGCCAAGGAGGATGGGATGGTTCGCGAGTCGGGTCCTGGGCACGCCTTACCCGCATCGACGACGGACTATGCGCAGGGGAAGAGTCACCTGGGCCGATCTCCGGCGTGGGACCCGGTCCGGTACGGGGCGATGGCTTCCGCAACTTGAGCGTGAATCGGGGTCACGTCCCGAGTGCACTTGCTGCGCGCATCTCGGGCGAGCCTCGACTGGTCTGCGTCGCCCCGAGCGGCAGGCGCGTTGCAGACAGCTACGTCGCCGATCCGGTCAGAGGGTGGTGCTGACCAGGCGGGGTTCGGGGTGCAGGGTGACGCCGAAGTGGTGGCGGACGCCGTCGCGGACCTCGCGGGCCAGGTCCAGCAGCTCGGCGGTGGTGGCGCCGCCGCGGTTGGTGAGCGCCAGGGTGTGCTTGCTGGACAGGGCCACCCGGCCGCGGCGGTACCCCTTCGCGAAGCCGGCGTGCTCGATGAGCCAGGCGGCGGACAGTTTGGTGGCGCCGTCCGGAGCCGGCCAGCGCGGGTAGTCGGTGCCCGGCGGCAGCCGGCGCTCGAAGGCAGCCGTGTCCGAAGTGGATAGCACGGGGTTGGTGAAGAAGGAGCCGGCGCTCCAGGTGTCGTGGTCCGCGGCGTCGAGCACCATCCCCTTGCTCCGGCGCAGGTCGAGCACCGCGTCGCGGACCTCTGTCAGCTTGGCCCGCTCGCCGGCCGGCAGGTCGAGCACCCGGGCCAGCTCGGCGTACCGCACCGGCGCGGACAGCTCTGCCGGCTCCAGCGCGAACGTCACCGACAGCACGACGTACCGGTCGCTGTGCTTGAAGACGCTCGTCCGGTAGGCGAACCGGCAGTCCGCCGGGGACAGGGTGGCGACCTCGCCGCGAGCCCGGTCCCAGACGGTCACCGACCGGATCGTCTCGGCCACCTCCTGCCCGGAGGCGCCGACGTTCTGCACCGGGGTGGCCCCGGCCAGACCCGGGATGCCGGCCAGGCACTCGACCCCGGCCAGCCCGTCGGCCACCAGCCGCGTCACCAGGTCGTCCCACAGCTCGCCCGCCTGGACCGTCACCCCGACCCGGTCGCCGGCCGGCCGCAGGTCCACCCCGCGGGAGCGCAGCAGCACGGCCAGCCCGGGCCAGCCGTCGTCGCCGACCACCAGGTTGCTGCCGCCGCCGACCAGCAGCACCGGGACCCCCGCCTCGTCCGCCCCGCGCACCGCCTCGACGATCTCCCCTGCGCTGCCGGCCTCGACCAGCCGGCTGGCCGGCCCGCCCAGCCGGAACGTGGTCAGCGGCGCCAGCGGCACGTCGAACTGCTCCTGCACGAGAGCCAACCCTACGGGCGTGCCGGCCCCGGGCCAGCGCGGGTGCCGCGGCGTCGGGGGCGCGGTTGCCGGCGCGGTGCCAAGGGTGGTCGGCGCGGGCGTCAGCACGGCGTCGGACGCGCACGCTGGAGTGGTCGATGGTGCGGTGCCGGAGTGGTCGATGGTGCGGTGCCGGGCACGGATACTGGCGCGGTGCCAGGGTGGTCGGCGCGAGTGTCGGCGGGCGCCGCGGGCCAGCTCCGTCCGGGACGGCGCGTTGCGGCGACCGCCGTGTGGCGTAGGCCTGCAGCCGGTCGTGGTAGCGGTAGCCGCCCAGGCTGGGCTGGCTGATCAGGTTGACGACTGCTCGCCCAGCGAGGCAGTGCCGGGCTGCCAGCTACGCTCAGTGGTCGTGCGGAAAGCGGTGACGGGCCGCGTGCTCGGGCTGGCCACCCGGGGTACCACCAACCCCAATCGGCTACGCCGGGTGGACCGTTGGATCGTCGGCACCCAGGCGTCCCGGCTGCGGGACGCCGCCGACCCGCTGGTGATCGACCTCGGCTACGGCGCCAGCCCGGTCACCACGGTCGAGCTGGCCAGCCGGCTGCGCGGGATCCGCCCGGACGTCCGGGTGCTCGGCCTGGAGATCGACCCGGACCGGGTGCGCGCCGCGGCGCCGTTCGCCAAGCCGCCCGGCCTGGACTTCGCCCGCGGCGGGTTCGAGCTGGCCAACCGGCACCCGGTGCTGGTCCGGGCGCTCAACGTCCTGCGCCAGTACGACCCGGATGCGGTGGACGCCGCGTGGCGGACCATGCGGTCCGGGCTGGCCCCGGGCGGATTGGCGGTCGAGGGCACCTGCGACGAGCTCGGCCGCCGGGCCTGCTGGGTGGCCCTGGACGCCTCGGGACCGCTGACCCTCACCCTGTCCGCCCACCTCTCCTCGCTGGAGGCGCCCAGTCAGCTCGCCGAGCGGCTGCCCAAGGTGCTGATCCACCGGAACGTCCCCGGCGAGCCGGTCCACGAGTTCCTGCGCGCCTTCGACCGCGCCTGGCTGGCCACCTCCTCGATGACCCCGTTCGGTCCCCGGCAGCGCTGGATGAGCGCGGTCCAGCGGCTGACCGAGCAGAGCTGGCCGGTGGTCGGCGGCCGGTCCCGGTGGCGGCTCGGCGAGGTCACGGTGCGCTGGTCAGCGGTGGCCTGAGTCTGTTGGCAAGCCCTCGGTGGATGCACCCGGTGATCCAGGCGGCGATCCGGCAAGGCGGAGGAGGAGCCGATACCGTTGTTGTATCGGCGACGACGACAACGCAGCCGGTCGTCGTCTGGGCGCCGGGGGCGCCGCCAGCAGGGTTTGCCAACAGGCTCTGACCTCAGGTCCCCAACCCGGCGACCTGGGCGAACGCGGTGTACGCGGCCTGGTCGAACAGCACGAACCGGACCTCGGCCACGTCGGTCCGGGCCGACCGCACCGCGTCGGTGGCGATCCGGGCGGCGTCCTCGACCGGCCAGCGGTACGCCCCGGTGGAGATCGCCGGGAAGGCCACGCTGGCCGCGCCGATCTCGTCGGCGATCTCCAGCGACCGCAGGTAGCAGGACCGGAGCAGGTCGGACCGGTCCGGCGAACGGACCCAGACCGGGCCGACGGTGTGGATCACCCACCGGGCCGGCAGGTCACCCGCCGTGGTGGCGACGGCCTGCCCGGTCGGTAGGCCGGCGGGGAACGTCGTGGCCCGCAGCGCCCGGCACTCGGCCAGGATCGACGGGCCGCCGTGGCGGTGGATCGCGCCGTCCACGCCGCCGCCGCCGAGCAGGGACGAGTTCGCCGCATTGACGATCGCGTCCACCCGCTGCTTGGTGATATCGCCACGCACCAGGGTGATCTCCATGAGGGCATCATGCCGGCAATCTGGAAGGCTGGTTACGCTCCCGTTCGTGGTGGAGGCCTTCAGCACCGAACGGCTCATCGCGCGGCCGTGGTCCGCCGCGAAGGACGCCGAGGCCGCGTACGCGATCTACGCCTCACCGGAGGTGACCCGCTATCTCAGGGAGATACCGCTGCCGCTGCCGTCGGTGGAGGAGGCTCGCGCGGTGCTGGCGGCCTGGGCGACGCCCTGGGAGGACCCGGCGTTCGGCACCTGGGCGGTCTGGCCGCGGGAGGGCTCGGCGCCGATCGGCACCGTGTTCGTCCGCCCGCTGGCACCGGCCAACGTGGATGTGGAGGTCGGCTGGCACCTCAGCCCCGAGTACTGGGGCCACGGCTACGCCACCGAGATCGGCCGGGCCGCGGCCCGGCACGCCTTCGCGAACGGGGTCTCCGAGGTGTACGCGGTGATCGTCCCGGGCAACGAGCGCTCGGTCGGGGTGGCGCGCCGGCTCGGCATGCAGTACGTCGGCCGGACGGAGAAGTACTCCGGCGTCGAGGTCCAGGTGTACCGGCTGCGACCGGGCGACCTGCGGCCGACCACGATGGACCTGCCCGAGTCCTACCGCTGACTGTGGCCCGGCTCAGCCGCCGGGCCCGGAGAGCGCGAGCCGACAGCCCCGCGCCAGCCGACAACCCGGCCTGAGCCGAGGACGCCGGCCTGAGCCGAGGACGCCGGCCTGAGCCGACAGCGGTCAGTCCACGATGCGGACCCGCAGCCGGCGGAACCCGCGACCCTTGTTCTCGATCTTGATGATCTCCAGGCTGCCGATCCACTTGGTGGACGCCACGTGCGTACCGCCGTCGGCCTGCAGGTCCAGGCCGACGATGTCCACCAGGCGCACCTGCTCGACGCTGTCCGGCAGCAGGTTGGTCTCGGTGCGGATGATGTCCGGGATCGCGAACGCCTCGGCGCGCGGCAGCACCCGGACCTCGATCGCCCGGTCCGCGGCGATCTCCGCGTTGGCCGCCTCGGTCACCCGGTCCCGGAAGCCGGCCGGCACCTCCGGCAGGTTGAAGTCCATCCGGGCCGTCCCGGGCTCCATGTTGCCGCCGGTGACCAGCGCCCCGAAGTCCCGGAACACCACGCCGGTCAGCACGTGCAGCCCGGAGTGGGTGCGCATCAACGAGGTGCGCCGGGCGTCCTCGACCGCCCCGCGCACCGCCGTCCCGGCCGGCGGCAGCGGATCGCCCTCGGCCGGCAGCAGGTACAGGTCGTCGCCCTTGCGCACACCGACGATGCGGGTCTGCACCCCGGACCACAGCAGGACGCCGTGGTCCGGTGGCTGGCCGCCGCCGCCCGGGTAGAACGCCGAGCGGTCCAGCACGATGCCCTGCTCGGGGTCGGCGTGCAGCACCGTGGCGTCCCACTCCCGCAGCGTCTGGTCGGTCAGCTCCAGCCGGTGTGTGCGCCCGTGATGGTCCCAACCGCCAGTCACCCAGCCGCCGGTCACCAGCGCGAGCCATCCTGCCTGGCGCGCACCGCGGGCCGGACGTCCACCAGGTAGACCAGCGACGCCACCAGGCCGGCAAGCCGGAACATGTGCAGCGGCGACAGGAAGATCGCGGTCAGGGCGGATGCCCCGGTCAGCGCCAGCCACGCAGGCTTGGTCAGCTTGCCGGCCGCCACGAAGGCGGGAGTCGGCCGGATGCTCGCGTCGATCAGCGCCCACAGCTGCAGCACAAGGGTGCCGACCGCAATCGTGGTGAGGAGCATGTCCCCGAGGTAGGTCACCTGGCCAGGGTACGTCGCCGGACGAGTCCGGCCACCCTGGTGGCCGCACGTCCACCGAACCCGGGTGGCCGTGCGCTCGCCCAACCCGAGGCTGCCGGGACGGCGCCGGGCGCCGGGACGGTGCGGCCAGCTGGGCCAGGCGCCAGCGGGATGGGCGCCAGCGGGAACTGCCGGTCGGCGGAGGCACGTGGTGACCCACTCCGTCGGGTGACTCGGCCGGGCCGGACAACGGCGCATCCCGCACCCGCACCGCGCCGTCGCTGCCGGGGGAGACGATCCGGACACGGCTGCCTCGCCGGGCTGTGGTCCGCGGGCCGAGGTGGACCAGGGTTCGGTACGCGGGGTGGAGCGAGCCGGGTCATCGCGCTTCCGGATCGTTGCAGCCGGTCCCAAAATGAGGTGCGACGCGCCCGGTGGCGGGCCATACTCGCGTGATGTATCGCCTGTTCACCGCATCGGTCGACGAGGTGAACGGGAATCTGCTTCGAATTTCCTGGAACAACAGCCGCCCAAACCACCACGAGCATCCTCAACGACGCGAAACAGCCTTCACGTCGTCACCTTCAACGGCGGCTGACAACCATCACGCCGCCACACCAACCATTCACGAAGTCCTAGCCCAACCCCATGTTCAAATTAGACTGCGTGGCATTTGGGCAGGAGTACCGGCGGTTGCGGTCCTCTTCGATACCGGGAGGGGACGCGTTGCGGCCCGGACTTCCAGTCTTCGGCAACGCGACGTCGTAGCGGTCACGGGGGAGGTCGTGTGTCATGCCCAGGGATGTTGCGAGCTGGCGGGTGGCCGAGCTGTGCCGGCAGGCCGGGAGCATGCTGGCGGCGCTCGGGCTGGGCCGCGGGTTCACTCTGGCGCAGCTTCGTGACCGGGTGGAGCAGCGTCGGGGCCGGCCGCTGCACCTGATCCCGCGCGACGTTCCGGCGCTGGCCCCGCATGGGTTGTGGGTGGCCGGCGGGCACGGCGACTACGTCTTCTACGACCGGGCCGCCGGGCCGGTGCGCCAGCATCAGATCATCCTGGCCCTGGCCGCGTTCAGCCTGCCGATCACCATCGACCCGTTCGACCCGCGGCTGGACCGGGCCGTCGGGGTTCTGGATGTCGGCCGGGTCAGCGGCGCCGGCCTGACCATGGTCGCGGCCGGGGCAGCCCAGAGCGTCCTGCTCTGCCTGCTCGACACCGACGACGAGGTCTGCCGGCGGGTCCGCCGCCGGAACCGCGCCATGGTCTGCTGCGTGGCCCTGCTGGTCGCGCTGTTCGCGCTGACCCCGGCCCGGTACCGGCTGACCGACCCGTATGTGCACGGCGGCACCTACTACCAGGCCACCCCCACCCTGGCCGCCGCCCCGTACCTGCTGATCTACCTCGGCTACGTCGCCTGGGCCGCCCTGCAGGGGGCGGTGCTGTCCCTGCGGTACGCCCGCAGCGCCACCCAGGTGCTGCTGCGCCTGGGCCTGCGCCTGGCCGCGGCCGGCTCGGTCCTGGGCGTCGGCTACCTGTCCGTCAAGGTCGTCGCCACGATCGACGCCACCGGGGCGCACCGGGCAGCTGAGCCTGGCCGACCGGCTGACCGCGCCGCTGTACACCGCTACGACGGTGCTGCTGCTCGCGGGCGCGACCCTCCCGTCCTGGGGCGCCCGGATCGGCCTGGACCGCGCCTTCGCCAACCTGATGGCCCGGCGTGACTGCCACCGGCTGCAACCACTGTGGCAGCTGATCCACCGGGCGGCACCCGAGGTAGCGCTCCTACCCCACCCGGCCCGGCCCACGC
>JBKOWA010000097.1:0-3508 GCA_046724155.1 Actinomycetota bacterium | reverse complement strand
GAGTGGTACGGGTTTGACCACCGGCCACTCGGAGCTCCTGTACCTGTCTCCATACCATGGTGCGGGTCTTGCACAGTTCAATGATCGTGGCGTCGATCTCCGCCAGCCGGCGATCCAGCGAGTCACCGGACGTCATCGCATCGTCGATCGTCGTGTTCTGTGTTGGCTGGTCGATTAATTTCAGCGCGTCGATTAATTTCAGCACGGTATTGCCGCGCACGATGGTGGTCAAGTGAGGTGCCGCCAATCTGTTCATCGGGTCGGGGTCATGTCCTGCAATAGGCCATGCCTCGGCCCCATTGAGCTCACGAGACGTTGCACAGCCGGGTTCAAACGCGAACAATCCCTCATCCAGTCGGGTGGTCGCTGTCCGGAGTTATCCGAGCTCTCTATTGCGGGCGCTCGGCCGGGGTTCGACGTCGAGCCCGCAGGAGGGCAATGTCCAGAGGCAGGTCGTGCCAGGTGGTGAGGTCGAATCCGGCGTCGGCGAGCAGCTCCTGGTATTCGGTCGCGGTCCGCTCCCGGCCGCCGACGTTGCACATCATGTGCAGGTCCCATGCGACGGCCAGGGATGGCGAGTCGTCTTCGGGCAGCAGACGTTCCACGATGAGCAGCTCGGCATGGTCGGGCATGGCCTCGGCGCAGCGTTTCAGAATGGCCACGCACCGCTGGTCATCCCAGTCGTGCAGCACCCTGGACAGCAGGTACACGTCGCCGCCGGCCGGGATGGCTGCGGTGAAGTCGCCGGTCACCAGCTCGCACCGGTCGGCGCAGCGGGCCTCCGCCAGCACGGCCCGGGCCGCCTCGATGGTGTGCGGGCGCTCCAGGAGCACCCCGCGCAGGTGCGGTGCCGCAGCCAGGACCTGGCCGAGCAGCTGCCCGTTACCGCCGGCCACGTCCACCACGGTTCGGGCCGTGGAGAAGTCGACAATCCTGGCGACCTGGCCGAAGACTGCGGCGCTGGAGGCCATCGCGGCGTCGAACAGGCCGGCCAGCTCCGGATCGGCGGCGAAGTAGTCGAAGTGGTGGGAGCCGAAGTGGTGGGCGAAGGAGTCTCCGCCGGTGCGCACGGAGTGGATCACGTTGGCGAAGGACTGGTAGAACGGGCCACCGTAGAGCTTGGCCAACGGGCGCAGGGAGTGTTCCGCGTCCCCGCGCAGCAGGGTGCCGAGCTCGGTCAGCTCGACTTGATCGTCGCCGATCCGCACGATGCCGAGGCTGGCCAGGTATCGCAGCAACCGGCGGAGGCTGTCCGGCTCGGTCGCGGTGGACATCGCCAAAGCCGCCACCGGCAGCGGGCCGGCCGCCAGGTGGTCGGCCAGCCTGAGCTCGGCTGCCGCTGCGATGGCCTGCGTGGTCCATGCCCCGGTCATCAGCTGGAGCAGTTGCGCGGCAGGCCTTCTGGGTTGTCTGATGTGGACTTCCAGCAGCTCCGGATAGTGGCCGGTGCTGATCAGTTCGAGCCTGCGGTGGACCGGCGTCGAGTGCGTGGCATCCCGGAAGTAGAACACGGTCGAGTCCTCGTGACCGTTGTAGCCGCCCCCGTCCGGTGACATCCTGGCCCGGTCCATCACCAGTGCGCGCAGCCCGGCCAGCACCGTGCAGTCAGGTGCGTGGACCTCGAACGCGGTGTGTGACTCGTGGCCGTTGGCCCGCTCGTCCGAGGCGACGGCGTCGAACCCGGTACCGGCCGGCGCGGCCAGGGCGAAGATCTCCAGGGCGCACTCCGCCCCGCTGCTGTCGTACACCGGTGCCCGTAGGATGCCGACCTGCAGGCGCGCCAGGGGAAGGCCGTAGCGCTGGCTCAGCCGTTCACGCACCACGACGCTCGGGGTGATGCCGCCGACCTCGAGCCCGTAGGAGCGCAGCTCGTCGGCCAGGCCGTCCAGAGTGGAGGGAAAGACCAGGACCGCGATGTGGCTGAATGTGCAGTAGCGGGCCATGGTCTGGCGTTCTTCGGCGCTGAGCCGAGCCAGCATCTCTGTCAGCAGGCGGGTGGAGTCGTGGTGCCGGATGAGTTCGACGGCCTCGCCGATGCGGGCGAGGTCGGCGGCGGGCAGTAGGGTGGTCTTCAGGTCAGATGCCAACGTAGTTCTCCGCAAAGTAGTCCTGGTGAGTTCGTGAGTCCCGCAGGCTGGCCAGTCGGGCGCGCTGCAGCGCGCGGTCGAAGTCGGCCCGGTCGCTGTCGGCCCCTGGCCCGGGCAGCGGCCCGTGCAGCAGGTTGATCATCCAATATGAGAACTCCTGCGCACGCCAGATCCGCGGCAGGCACTGGGCCGAGTACCGGGAAAGCGGACCCTGCTCGGCGTCCCGCAGCGCCGACACCAGCGCGTGGGCCAGGATCTCCGCCTCCAGGACGGCCAGGTTGGCGCCCTTGGCTGCGGATGGGCTGATCTCCCCGGCCGCATCCCCGACCAGGAAGAGCCGGCCATGCTGCATAGGTGCCACCACGTCGGAGTTCAGGTCGACCACCCGGCGCTCCAGGATCGGGCCCTGCCGCAGTGGCCCGTACTCGTCGGTGCGCATCCGTATGTTCAGCTCGTCCCAGATGCGCTGGCCGGTCCATGTGTCGGGGTCATCCCCGGGCGGGCACTGCAGGTAGTACCGGGTCACCATGGCGCTGCGCGCCATGTGGCCGGCGAACCCACTGGGGTGGATGGCATAGGCGACCGCGCCCATGCTCTGTGGCGCCTCGGCCAGGATCGCCAGCCAGGAAATTCCATGGTCGCGCCGGTATCGTCGCACGACGGGATGCCCCGGCAGCGCGTGCCGCGACACCCCGTTGCGCCCATCGCAGCCGGCCAGGAAAGCGCCGGTCCACGCACCGGCCTCGCCGTCCGGGCCGCGGAACCGAACCACCGGCGCCTCGCTGACCACACCGGAGACCTCGGTCACTGTGGTGGAGAACCGGATGTCCCCGCCCCGACTGCGGAACTCCGCGATCAGGTCGGTGACCAGGTTCTGCTGCGGATAGACGGTGTGCACCTCGCCGCGCCCGAGCTTGCGGTAGTTCAGCTCGAACTGCCCTTCTTCGCCGCGGAACACGCAGGTGTCGTGCTCCCTGCCGTGCGCATGCAGTCCCGCGGCCAGCCCGTTCTCGCTCAGGATCCGCACGGTGTTCGCCGCCAGGAAGCCCGCCCGCGCCCGGTTCTCCACATGATGCCGGCTCTGCCGTTCCAGGATCAGGCAACGGATCCCCTGCGCCAGCAGCAGATTCCCCAATACCAGTCCAGCGGGCCCGGCACCGATCACAAGCACGGTCGGGTGACCGGTCGAAAGGTCTGCTGTGCGCTCCATCATGGTGGCTCCCAACCTCAGTCAACGACAACCCTGTGTCGGGCGGCGTCATCTGCTGCATCTGTATCCCTTCGACAAACTGACCGGGTCGCAGTGACGGATGACCAACGCAGTCGATCCAGACGATGCACGTTCATCAGCAGGCAACTGGTTCAGCGGAGGATGCCAAGTGTTCCGCTCTGCGGAACTTCAGGCACCGAACAGCGGGATC
>JBKOWA010000007.1:0-3656 GCA_046724155.1 Actinomycetota bacterium | reverse complement strand
AGCTGATGTGGCGGCTGCTGCTGGCGGTCGCGGTGGTCTGCGCCCTCGCCACCGCCTGCGGTGCCCTCGCGGCCCGGGTCGGCCAGCCGCCGGTGGTGGGCGAGATCGTGGCGGGCCTGCTCCTCGGCCCCTCGCTGCTCGCCTCGTTCGCCCCGGGGGTGTTCCACGCGATCCTGCCGCCCCAGGTGCTGCCGAACCTGAACCTGCTGGCGCAGGCCGGTCTGGCGATCTTCATGTTCACCGTAGGCGCCGAGTTCGACCCGGGCGTGCTCCGCCGCCAGCGCAGCGTCATCGCGGCCGCCAGCATGTCGGTGATGGCGGTCCCGTTCGCGTTCGGCGTGCTCACCGCGATCCCGCTGTACCCGCTGTTCGCCGGCCGCGCGGTCGGCCCGCTGCCGTTCGCGATCTTCGTCGGCACCGCGCTCAGCGTCACCGCGTTCCCGGTGCTGGCCCGGATCATCACCGACTCCGGGCTGCGGGGCAGCCGGCTGGGCTCGCTGGCGATGCTCTGCGCGGCCGTCGCGGACGTGCTCGCCTGGTGCGCGCTGGCCGTCGTGCTGGCGATGATCCGGGCGCAGGGCCCGGCCGGCGTGCTGCGCGCGTTGGCGGTCACCGTCGCGCTGTGCGCGGGGTGCCTGCTGGTCCTGCGACCGCTGCTGCAGGCGTTCGCCGTCCGGTACGCCACGGCCGCGGTGCCCGGCCCGGCCCGGGTGCTCATGGTGCTCGGCCTGATCCTGGGGCTGGCCGCGGCCACCGACCGGATCGGGGTACACGCGATCTTCGGCGGGTTCCTCGCCGGCCTGGTCCTGCCCAGGGACACCCGGCTGCTCGGCCGGGTCGTCGAGCAGCTCGGCGGCCTGAACCGGGCGCTGCTCGTGCCGGTCTTCTTCGCTTCCATCGGCCTGCAGACCGACGTGCGGTTGGCGGTGAGCCAGCCGGCCGTCGCCGGTGGCGGCGCGCTGCTGCTGCTCATGGCGATCGCCGGCAAGTTCTGCAGCGCCGCTCCGATCGCCTGGGCCGGCGGCATGCCCGGCCGGCAGGCGCTCGGCCTCGGCGTGCTGATGAACGCCCGGGGGATCACCGAGATCGTGGTGCTGAGCATCGGCCTGGGCGCGGGCGTCATCAACCGCGACGCGTTCACCGTGCTGGTCGTGATGGCGCTGATCACCACCATGATGGCCGCGCCGGCGCTGCGGCTGCTCGGCCTGCCGCAGCACGGTCCCGGCCGGGCACCGGGAGCCGGGCGGGCCGCGCCCGTGGCACTGACGGGGCGGCCCACCCACCCCGGTGACCGGACGATCACGGGACGATAACGCGTTGGTGACGGGCCCTGTGGTCAACTGTCCACAAGGGACGGGGACAAGCGCGGAACAACGAGCACCTAGTGAGGTTTTGTGGTGAGCGTGCCGGGGAGAGAGAGTCCGCCGTAATCCATCGGTAGCCGGCAACTGGCCCAGATCCGGATCCGCCGACCGCGGGCCCGGCGGCTTCTGCCTGCGCCGACCTGCCAGGTTCCGGCCAGTGAGCGCCGTGCCATGCGGTCATCCCCCGCATGGCCGTTCGCGTCGGGCGGCACCCCGCCTGACTGACCGAAAGGACACACAGTCGTGTCTACGAACAGCCTCAGGGCGGGCCACAAACCCGTGGGCCACGGTCACCAGGACCCTCCCGGGCAACCGCTGGAGGTCCTCCTCCAACGGGCCAGCGCCGCCGACTGGGCGGCCTGGAACGAGCTGATGAGCCGGTTCGGTCGGCTGCTCCTGCACACTGCCCGCAGCATCGGCCTGAACGACTCCGACGCGGCCGACGTCGCGCAGCTCACCTGGCTCAGGCTGTGGGAGCACGGCCATCAGATCCGGGACCCCGAGTGCCTGCCGGCCTGGCTGACCGCCACGGCCCGGCGCGAGGGCCTGCGGGTCGCGCTGAGCGGGAAGCGGTACGTGCTGTGCGCGGATCCGACGGCCGAGCACGGCGAGGGCGCCGGAACCGCGGTCACCGACGTCTACCCGGTCGATGGTGACTACGAGCCGGTGCTGGAGCAGGCGCTGGCCCGGCTGCCCGCCGGGTACCAGCGGCTGATCCGGCTCCTCATGTCGGACAGCTGCCCGAGCTACACCGAGGTCGCCCAGAAGCTGGACCTGCCGATCGGCAGCATCGGGCCGATGCGGATGCGTGCGCTGCAGATGCTGCGACACACCACGCAGCAGCCGGGGTCCGCGTCGCAGGCCGGTACCGCCCGCCGGAACGGTGCCCGCCTGGACAAGGCGGCGAGACGGACCCCCGGGCCGCGCTACACCCGTACCCGCACCCGCACCCGACCCACTCCCTGATCGCGTGGCGCCGCCGGAACCGAGGCACGACCGTGCGCTTCGTCCGGTCGAGCGAAGGCCGCCTCCTCGCCGGTCCCACCCGTGCCGGCGTGAGGTTAGCCCGGACGAGTGATGGGCCAGGCGGCATCACCCGGGAGGCTGATGCCGGGAGGGGCCGGCTGCCGCTTCCGGAATCACGAACCGCCCCCTAGGATTCTCCCCCGGAGCAGACCTCCGGGGGTACTGACTGCTCGGCGAGGCTTCTGCTGCCATCGGCCGAACTCGCCTGGACGTGCCCCGCCCCCGGCACTTCCCCACTGGGAGATGGGATGCGGTGGACATGACGGCTGCAGAGCCCGGCGCGGCCGAGTCGATATCGATGTATGACCGGATCGGTGGTGGTCCGGCGATCCGGTCGGTGGTGGAGCGGCTGTACAGCTGGATCTTGTCCGATGTGCACCTCCAGCCGTACTTCGACGGCGTGGACATCTCTCGGGTGAAGCGGCACATGGCCGCGGTGCTGACGGAGGTGCTGGGCGGGCCGGGCCCCTACGTCGGGCTCGACCTGGGCGAGGTGCACCGCCGGTTGGGCGTGACCGCCGAGCACTACGCCCGCGTGGTGGACCTGGCCGTTGCGGCCCTGCTCGTCGCGCACGTGCCGCGCGATGTGGTGGCCGTCGTGGAGGCAGCCCTGGAGAAGACCCAGAACCAGATCGCGGCGGAGCCCCGGTGGGGGGTGCCGCTGGTCCCCGACGAGACCGCTGCCGAGGCCGCTGACGCGACCGCTGCCGAGACCGGTGCCAAGGCCCGGTCCGGCGACCGCTGATGGACCCCGTCGTCCTCAAGGCGAGCCACCGCGGCGGCCGCCTGCACGGCGGCCGGTTCGAGGCGTTGCACGGCCATACGTTCACCGCTCGACCTCGACCAGCCAACCCGAGTCCTCGGACGGCTGGCCGGCCCCGCTGCTGGAACCTTCCCGCAGGGAAAGGGACGGGTATGTGCCGAACGTCGCCTACTCCTGCGGCGGCGTCATCCACAATGGACTCCTGTGGCTACCGTACGGCATCGGCGACACGCGGATCGGGGTAGCCTGGGTCCCCGTCGACGAACTGCTCACCGGGATGAGACCCGCCCACCGCGCGCCCACCGCTGACCAAAACACCCGGCGCTCACGGAACTGCCTGATTCGACTGGTGGCGGGAGATGTGCCGGAAGATGCGGTCGCCCCGGCGCGTCACCGGTCTGATCGACGCCGGACGCGCCGGGTTGGACCTGCTGTGGCTGCCCGCAACTGCTAGCTCCCGGGTGTGGCGGTGGCCACCTCCGAGTCTCCGTTGGGGGCTACGG
>JBKOWA010000308.1:0-7629 GCA_046724155.1 Actinomycetota bacterium | reverse complement strand
GCAGGTTGAGAGCCGGTCACCAGTCCGGCCGCAGCTCACCAGTCCGGGCATCACCAGTCCGGCCAGCTCACCAGTCCGGCCAGCTCACCAGTCCGGGCGCAGCGGGAAGCCGGACACCCCGTCGGCGGTCCGCGCGCACAGCACCTGGTGCAGCTGGAGGCCGTTGCGCTCGAAGGCCAGCCGGCAGCCGGCCATGTAGAGGTCCCACACCCGGGCCCGGCCGGGACCGGCCTCGCGCACCGCCTCGTCCCAGTTGTCCCGCAGGTTGCGGCACCAGTCCCGCAGCGTCATCGCGTAGTGCTCGCGCAGGCTCTCCTCGTGCCGCACCTCGAAGCCGTTGTCGTGCAGCGCCGAGATGATGGTGCCCGGCCCGCTCAGCTCGCCGTCGGGGAACACGTAGCGCGGGATGAAGCCGCGCTTGTGGTTCGGCGGCGCGCTGCTGTCCGGATGGGTGATGCAGTGGTTGAGCAGCCGCCCCTCCGGCTTCAGCGCGGCGGCCAGCCGGCGGGCGTACCCGGCGAGCTGCCCCCGGCCGATGTGCTCGGTCAGCCCGATCGAGGCGATGGCGTCGAAGCCGCCCTCGGCCACGTCGCGGTAGTCGCAGTGCCGCACCTCGGCCCCGGTCAACCCCTCGGCGGCGATCCGCTGCTGCGCCCACGCGGCCTGCTGCGCCGACAGCGTCACGCCCAGCGCCCGCACGCCGTACTCCCGGGCCGCGTGCATGACCAGCAGGCCCCAGCCGCAGCCGACGTCGAGCAACCGCATCCCGGGGCGCAGCGCCAGCTTGCGGCAGACCAGGTCGACCTTCTCGGTCTGCGCCTCCTCGAGGCTGGCGTCCAGCCGCGGGTAGACCGCGCAGGTGTAGCCCATGGTCGGCCCGAGCACCAGCTCGTAGAAGCGGTTGGAGACGTCGTAGTGCCGGTGGATCGCGTCGGCGTCCCGCTGCCGGCCGTGCAGCGGGCCGAGCCGCCAGCGGGCGCGGATCTCCTCCGGCGGCGGCGGCAACGGCCGCAGCACGGCCAGCCCCAGGTCACGCAGCACCGACAGCCGCGCCGCCGGGGACAGCTGGCCGGCGTCGTCGCGGGCCAGCTCCCGCAGCAGCGTGTACGGGTCGCCCTCGAGCTCCAGGTGGCCGCTGACGTAGGCGCGGGCCAGCCCCAGCTCGCCCGGCGCGGTCACCGCGTACCGCAGCGCGTCGACCGAGCGCACGTGCACGGTGACCGCCGCGTCGGAGGGGCCGGCCTTGCTGCCGTCGTAGCCGGTGAACGCCACCGGCGCGCCCTGCCCCACCACCCTGGCCAGCACCTCGGCAACCGGGGCGCGTGCTGTTCACATGTGCTCGCCTCCGCGGTCGCTCCGCACCTGCACCGCACGAAAACGCTACTCAACGTCTCCCCACCGTCTAGTCGTACAGGACCAGCAGCCGGCCCTCCGGGTCGTACCGCTTGCGCAGCCGGCGGTACTCCTCCCCGCCGTACCGGGCCTCGAACTCCTCCCGGTCGTAGAACACCGTGGAGTACAGCGACTTGCGGCCACCCAGCCGGCTGACCTCGGCCTCGATCCGGCGGTTGTGGTAACCCTCACCCTCGCCGGCGGGCAGCGCCACGGTGCCCCAGAACCCGACGTTCACCCAGAGCCGGTCCGGGTCGAGATCGTACAGCGGCCAGTGCCGGCCGTCCCGGCCGCGCAGCGGGCAGACCCACACCGGGCGCATGCCGGTCTCCCGGTCCAGGAAGGCGAGGAGCTCCGGCAGCCGGTCGGCGGTCACCTCGATGTCCTGCACCACGGCCTCGCGCTCGGGCCGGCCTCGGCGCCGGTCCAGCCGGGCCCGCAGGTGGAACCGGTTCTCCAGCGCGACGATCCGCCAGTAGGTGTCCGAGCGCAGCCAGCGGCGGCCGAGCAGCCGGCGCAGCCAGCGGCGGTCCAGCCCGAACGCCCGGGAGCACCAGAACCAGTCGGTGTCCCAGCGCCACAGGTAGTCCCGGACGGTGAGCCAGTCCTCCCGGCGCTGCTGGACGGACCGGTAGTAGATCTCGGTGCGGGTGTAGTCGCTTGGCGGCCGGGGCACGGCGTCCGCCCACCGGCCGATGGTCAGGTACAGCTCGTCCGGGCGGAACGCCGTCCCGTCGCAGAAGTCCGGCCGGTCGGGGGCGGCCGGGTCGCACAGCTCACCGAGCCGGGCGGTCAGCGCCGCGGCGTCGGTGAACCGCTCGTGCACCAGGTGCAGGTACGGCCGCACCGGCTCCAGCTCGATACGCAGCCGCAGCGCGTAGCCGAGGGTGCCGTAGCTGTTCGGGAAGCCGGCGAACAGCTCGGCGTGCTCCCCCTCCGGGGTCACCGTGAGCACCCGGCCGTCCCCGGTGAGCAGGTCCATCTCGAGCACCGACTCGTGTGGCAGGCCGTTGCGGAACGAGCTGGACTCGATGCCCAGCCCGGTCACCGCGCCACCCAGGGTGATCGTCTTCAGCTGCGGCACGACCAGCGGCATCAGGCCGTGCGGCAGCGTCGCGTCCACCAGCTGCTCGTAGGTGGTCATGCCCAGCACGTCCGCGGTGCGGGCGGCCGGGGCGACGGCCAGCACCCCGGTGAGCTCCCGCACGTCCAGCCGCGGGGTGGCCAGCCGCTGCCGGGGCCGGAACAGGTTGCTGGTCCGCTTGCCCAGCCGCACCGGCGCACCGGGTGGCAGGGCCGCGACCTGCTGCCGGAGCCGGTCCACCGCGCGCCGGTACGCCTCGCCGCTCACGCTCGTCGTGGGATGCACGCCCAGACGATCTCAGAGTTCCGCCCGGAAGTCGCCCGAACACCACACAGGCGCGCCGTCCGCGAGACCCCCGCCAGGTCTTAGCCTCAACGCATGAGCGCCGCGAGCCGACAGCGGAGTGAGCATCGCAGCGAGGAGCGGAGCGCAGCGCGGAGGCGAGCAATGAGCGCCGCGAGCCGACAGCGGAGTGAGCATCGCAGCGAGGAACGAGCGAGGAGCGGAGCGCAGCGCGGAGGCGAGCAATGAGCGCCGCGAGCGACGGCCACGGCCACCAGCACTCGCACCGGGTCCCGCCCGGCGCGGACCGGCGGTGGCTGGCCGCCGCGCTGGGCCTGATCGGGGCGTTCATGGCGGTCGAGGTGCTGGTCGGGGTGCTGGCCCACTCGCTGGCTCTGCTGTCCGACGCGGCACACATGCTCACCGACGCCGGCTCGCTGGCGCTGGCGCTGGTGGCCATGCGGCTGGCCACCCGCCCGCCGCGCGGCGGCTACACCTACGGCCTGAAGCGGGCCGAGATCCTGTCCGCCCAGGCCAACGGGCTGACCCTGCTGCTGCTCGCCGGCTGGCTCGGCTGGGCGGCGATCCGGCGGCTGGTCCATCCGGCGGCCGTGGCCGGCGGCCCGGTGCTGGCCACCGCGCTGGCCGGCTGCGCGGTGAACCTGGTGGCCGGCGCTCTGGTCAGCCGCGCCGACCGGCGCAGCCTGAACGTGGAGGGGGCGTACCAGCACATCCTGACCGACCTGTTCGCCTTCGCCGCGACCGCCGCGGCCGGCCTGGTCATGCTGACGACCGGGTTCACCCGGGCCGACGGCATCGCCTCGCTGCTGGTCGTGGGGCTGATGGCCCGGGCCGGCGGCGGGCTGGTGCTGGAGTCCGGCCGGATCTTCCTCGAAGGTGCGCCGGCCGGGATCGACCCGGCGGTGCTCGGGGCCCGGCTGGCCGAGCAGCCCGACGTCACCGAGGTGCACGACCTGCACGTGTGGCAGATCACCTCCGGCCAGCCGGCGGCCTCGGCGCACGTGCTGGTGGTGGTGGGCGGGGACTGCCACGCCGTCCGGCGGCGGCTGGAGGATGTGCTGCGCAGCGAGTACGGGATCGCGCACAGCACGTTGCAGGTGGACCATGCCGGGCCGGCCGTGCTGGCGGTCGGGACCGGCGTCGGGCACGGCTGCGGGCCGGAGACCGGCAGGGTGCACTGCACGGACTCGCACGGTCCTGTACACCGGCCGGCGGGCGCACCGCAACGTTCGCCGTAGTCCGCCGGCCACGCCGCTCCGGTCCCCCACCGCGTCCCGGTAGCGCGGAGTCCCGGTAGCGCGGCTCCCGCCCGAGGTGCGCCGGGTCAGGACCGCGGGGTCAGGACTTGGCCGCCTTGCGCCCGGTCGCCTTCTTCGGCGCCGTCTTCTTCGGCGCGGGTCCCCTGGCCCGGCGCTCGGCAAGCAGCTCGACCGCGCGTTCCAGGGTGATCCCCTCGACCGAGTCGGTCTTGCGCAGCGAGGCGTTGGTCTCACCGTCGGTGACGTAGGGTCCGAACCGGCCGGACTTGACCACCAGTGGCTTGCCGCTGTCCGGGTCGTTGCCGAGCTCGCGCAGCGGGGCCGCGGCGGCGGTCCGGTTGCCGCGGCTCTTCGGCTGGGCCAGCAGCGCCAGCGCCTCCTCCAGGGTCACCGTGAACAGCTGCTCCTCGAGGTCCAGCGACCGCGACTCCCGGCCCCGCTTGACGTACGGCCCGTACCGGCCGTTCTGCGCGGTGACCTCCTCGCCGGACCCGGGATCCGGGCCGAGCACCCGGGGCAGGGTGAGCAGCCGGAGCGCGTCGGCCAGCGAGACGGTCTCCACGGCCATGTCCCGGAACAGGCTGGCGGTGCGGCTGCCGGCCTGGATGTACGGCCCGTACCGGCCGGACTTGACCACCACCGGCTCGTCGGTCTCCGGGTCGGTGCCCAGCTCACGCTCGCCCGAGGGGGCGCTGAACAGCTCCTCGATCTTCGCCGCGGTCAGCTCGTCGGGCGGCAGGTCGTCGGGCAGGTTGGTCCGGTCGCCGCCGGTGCCGTCCGGCTTGCCGCCGCGCTGCAGGTACGGCCCGTACCGGCCGACCCGGACCACCACGCCCTCCACCACCGGGATGGAGTTCACCCCGCGGGCGTCGATCTCGCCCAGGCGCTCCGAGACCAGCTTCTTCAGCCCGCCGGCCTGCGCTATGCCGCCCTCGCGGCCGGCCGCCGACCCGAAGTAGAACCGGGTGAGCCAGTCCAGCGACGGCCGGCCGCCGCTGGCGATGGTGTCCAGGTCCTCCTCCACCTCGGCGGTGAACCCGTAGTCGACCAGCCGGCTGAAGTGCCGCTCCAGCAGCTGTACCACGGCGAAGGCCACCCAGGTGGGCACCAGCGCGGCGCCCTTCTTCCAGATGTAGCCGCGCTCCTGGATGGTGCGCAGGATCGAGGCGTACGTGGACGGCCGCCCGATGCCCAGCTCCTCCAGGGCCTTGACCAGCGACGGCTCGGTGTAGCGGGCCGGGGGCTGGGTGGTGTGGCCCTTCGGCGCCAGCTCGACCGGGTCCACCCGCTGCCCGCGGTCCAGCCGTGGCAGCCGGCGCTCGGCGTCGTCGGCCTCGCCCTCGCCCTCCACCGCCTCGACGTAGGCGCGCAGGAACCCGGGGAAGCTGATCGTCTTGCCGGACGCGCCGAACTCGGCCAGCTCGCCGGTGGCCGCCGTGCCGGCCAGCCGCAGCGAGACGGTCTGCCCGCGGGCGTCGGCCATCTGGGAGGCGACCGTCCGCCGCCAGACCAGCTCGTACAGCCGGAACTCGTCGGTCCCCAGCTCGCCGGCAACCTCGCCGGGGGTGCGGAAGGTGTCGCCGGCCGGACGGATCGCCTCGTGCGCCTCCTGCGCGTTCTTCACCTTCCGGGTGTACTGGCGCGGCGTGTCCGGCACGTACTCCGGCCCGTACAGCCCGCGCGCCTGGTCCCGGGCGGCGGCCAACGCGGTCTCCGACAGCGTGGTGGAGTCGGTCCGCATGTAGGTGATGTAGCCGTTCTCGTACAGCTGCTGGGCGATCCGCATCGTGCGGTCCACGCTGAACCGCAGCTTGCGGGCCGCCTCCTGCTGCATCGTCGAGGTCATGAACGGCGGGTAGGGGCGCCGGGTGTACGGCTTGGTGTCCACGCTGACCACCTCGAACGGCACCCCGTCGAGGGCGGCGGCCAGCGCCCGAGCCGGCTGCTCGGTCAGGTGCAGGGTCCCCATGCCGGCGGTGTCGCTGCGCACCGCGCCGGTCGCCGGGTCGAAGTCCCGCCCGCTGGCCACCCGGCGGCCGTCCACGCTGACCAGCGTCGCGGTGAACGTGCCCGGCTCGCCGGACTCGCTCTCGCCGGCGGTGCGCCGCCCGGCGCCGTTGGGGGCGAAGGTGCCTTCGATGTCCCAGTAGCCGGCGGCCCGGAACCGCATCCGCTCCCGCTCGCGCTCCACCACGATGCGCGTCGCCACCGACTGCACCCGGCCCGCCGAGAGCTTCGGCATGACCTTCTTCCACAGCACCGGGCTGACCTCGTAGCCGTACAGCCGGTCCAGGATCCGCCGGGTCTCCTGCGCGTCGACCAGGTTCTGGTCGAGATCGCGGGGGTTGTCCACCGCGGCCTGGATGGCCTGCGGGGTGATCTCGTGGAACACCATCCGCTTGATCGGGATCTTCGGCTTGAGGGTGTCCACCAGGTGCCAGGCGATGGCCTCCCCCTCCCGGTCCTCATCCGTGGCCAGGTACAGCTCGGAGGCGTCGGCCAGCAGCTTCCGCAGCTTGGTGACCTGCTGCCTGCGGTCCGGGGTCACCACGTAGAGCGGCTCGAAGCCGTTGTCCACGTCCACGCCGAGCCGGGCCCACGGCTCGCCCTTGTACTTGGTCGGCACGTCCGCAGCGCTGCGCGGCAGATCCCGGATGTGGCCCATGCTCGACTCGACGACGTAGCCCCGGCCGAGATAGGAGGAGATCTTCTTCGCCTTGGCCGGTGACTCGACGATCACCAGCCGGCTACCGTTGCCGGTCTTCGCGGTCGCCACGGTTCTCCAGGTCTGTCCTACAGCATGGTTACGGCGGGCAGTTTGCGCTTCACCCTCCGCACTCTGTCAAACCATTCCGCGTTCCCGCAGGTCCGGCGGTCTGACTGCCGGCTCGGCCACTCGGGTCAGGTTGGCCAGCCGGCCGGCGGAGCCCCGGGTGGCGGCTCGCCGACAAGCTCTGCCAGCCGGGCAAGCCGGCGCCGTCCGGTGACACGGTACGCCGGCCCGCTGGGCCGCGGCTCGAGGAACGTACCGGGCAGGCCGGCCGCGGCGAGCGCGGAGCCGGCCGAAGACCACACGTTCGGGTCATCATGAGCGCCGAGGGCGAGCAGGTAGCCGGGCCCGTCCCGGTGGCCGGCGGCCAGCGCCCACAGCCGCAACCTGGCCCCGTCCAGCGCGAACCGCTCGGGGACGGCCTTCACCGCGCCGCGCTGCCACCGGGCGGCCATCCCGCGCAGCGCCGCGACGAACGGGGTACGCACCACCTGGTTGCCCCGGATGGTGTCACCGCCGGTGTCGCTGCCGGAGTCGGCGGTGCCGGCCGGCAGGCCACGCTCGGCGAACGCGGCACGCAGCGCGTCCCGGCGCCAGCCGTCGGCCACCAGTACCGACAGCCTCGCCGTACCGCCCATCCGGGCGAGCTGCCCAGGGCCGAGCAGCAGTCCTTCGAGATCGTCGATGGAAGGGGGCAGCACACCGTGCGAGACCAACGTGAGTTGCCGCCCGCGCACTCTTCGCACTGTACGAGAACCCGCCCGCGGGTGGCCCCGCCGGGACCTCGCGGCGCCGGACCTGGCCCCGCCGGGACCTCGAGG
>JBKOWA010000180.1:0-5478 GCA_046724155.1 Actinomycetota bacterium | reverse complement strand
GACCTACATCGTGCAGGGGTGGATCGTGACCGATCCGGTTGTACTGGCCGGCCTGGAACTCGCGGACGACGAGACGGTGGTGGAAGTGCCGTCCGGCCTGATGACGCACCTGAGCGAGGACGGCTTGAGCGGCGAGGTGGTCAACGTCGTGCCGCCCATCGTGCGCGTCCTGGACAACGGCCACTACCTGGTACAGGGCAAGCGGGTGACGGGCACTGAGGCACTCGGCCAGATGGACATCCCAGACCACGAGACGTGCGTTGAGGTGACGCGTTCGGCGGTCGCGGCACTCGTGGGAGGGTAGATGCAACTCATCTCCTACGAAGCCTTCGACGCGCTGTTTGCGTCGTTTCGCCGCGAGGCGTTGCACCTGGAGATGCGTGACGCCTACGGCACCGAGGCCGAGCTGCCGCACCTGCGCAAGTGGCTGGCCGGTGAACCGGACGACACCGGTTGGCTTGAACCTTGGTTTGAGATGGTGCGCGCCGGCACCGCGGCTGGGAAGGTATTCAGGCGCGCCCGCATCGTTTCGGAGCCCGTGAGCGACTACCAGAAGTGGGTACTCCAAGACAGCCACCGGTATGTCGAGGCCGGCGAGGACATCCGCTGGGTGCCGCGCAGCCGGGTGTCGGCGGTGGCGCTGCCTGGCAACGACTTCTGGCTTTTCGACGATGAAGTCGTGGTGTTCCTCGTCTTCGCGGCAAACGGACTGGTGGTAGATCGCCAGCGCACGACCGACCCGAGTGTTATCCAGCTCTGCCGGTCAGCGTTCGACGCGGTCTGGGAGCTGTCGATCCCCGACCGTGAGTACCACCCGCAATAGCCAAGCCAAGCAAGCCCGCGAGGCGCTTGGCATCCGGTTGCGTGAGATCCGCAAAGACGCGGGTCTCACGGCCCGGACGCTGGCCGCCGACATTGGCTGCCACTTCACCAAGGTCAGCCGCATCGAGAACGGCAACCAGGCACCGGCCGAGGACATCATCCGGGCGTGGTGTCGGGTCTGCCAGACCGAGGACCAGATCCTCGATCTGATCGCCACCGCGCGGGCGATTGAGTCCATGTACGTGGAGTGGCGCCGGCAGACGCGGGCCGGCATGAAGCGCCTGATGCTGTCGTCGGTACCACTGTATGAGCGGACACAGCTGTTCCGCATCTACGAGCACAACATCATCCCCGGTCTCTTCCAAACGGCCGAGTACTCGGCGGCCATGCTCGCCTACTTCATTGACTTCCTGGACACGCCCAACGACCTGGACGCGGCGGTCGAGGCGCGGATGGAGCGGCAGCGCATCATCTACTCCGGCCGGCGGCGGTTCGTGGTAGTGCTCGAAGAGCAAGCCCTGCGGGCTCGGGTGGGCAGTACTGAGACGATGGCCGGCCAACTCGACCGGTTGCTGGCGGTGATGTCGCTGCCGAGCGTGAGCGTGGGCATCATCCCGGCGACGGCGCCCCGGACGGTGTTCGCCTCGGTGGGATTCTGGATCTACGACGAAACCATGGTCGGCGTGGAGACGCCCACGGCCAGCCTGGAGGTGACGCAACCGCGCGAGCTCCGGCTGTACGTCAAGATGTTCGAGCAGCTGCGGCAGCTGGCGGTGTACGGAGCGGCTGCCCGCCACCTGGTGGGCCGGGCGCTGGTCGACCTGGATGCGGATGGGTACCAGGACGACGAGCGATAGTCCGCACACTAATGCGGGTCTACGCTCACTCCGGGTGCGCCGTTGCCGCAGGCTGGCGCTCTGAGCGCTGGTTGAGCCGCAACCTCCGGAACCGTCTTGCGCCGTTCCGTACACAGCCGAGGGCCCGGCCGCACCGAGGGCGGGCGGCCGGGCCACGGCTACACAATCGGGTCAGTGGCGGCGCTTGGCCAGCTCCTCGGTGAGCTGGGGCACCACGTTGAACAGGTCGCCGACCACGCCGAAGTCGGCGATCTCGAAGATCGGCGCCTCGGGGTCCTTGTTGATCGCGACGATGGTCTTCGAGGTCTGCATGCCGGCCCGGTGCTGGATCGCGCCGGAGATGCCCACCGCCATGTAGAGCTGCGGCGAGACGGTCACGCCGGTCTGGCCGACCTGCGAGGTGTGCGGGTACCACCCGGCGTCGGTGGCTGCCCGGGACGCGCCAACCGCGGCGCCGACGGTGTCGGCCAGCTTCTCGATCAGGGCGAAGTTCTCCGCGCCACCCATCCCGCGGCCACCGGACACGACGATCGACGCCTCGGTGAGCTCCGGCCGGCTGCTGACCTGCTCGGCCACCCGGTCCACGATCCTGGCGCCCTTGGCCGCGTCGGACACGTTCACCTCGACCGGCTGGATCTCTCCGGCGGCCGGCGCCGGCGCGGCGTCCACCGAGTTTCCGCGCAGCGTGATCAGGGGGGTGCCCCGGGAGACCCGGGACCGGACCACGGTGGCCCCGCCGAAGATGTTCTGCGTCGCGATGCCGTCGGCATCCAGGCCGACCGCGTCGGTGACCAGGCCGGAGCCGGTGCGGACCGCCACCCGGGCGGCGATCTCGCGCGGCTCGGCGGTCGAGGCGAACAGCACCGCGGCCGGCTGCACCTGCTGCACCAGCGCGGCGAGCACCTCCGCCTTGGGGCCGGCCAGGTAGCTGTCCAGGTCGTCGGACTCGCCGGCGTAGACCCGCACCGCGCCGTACTCGGCCAGCGTGTCCCGCAGCGCCGCGGCGGTGCCCGCGGCGCCCAGCACCACGGCGGCCGGCTCGCCGAGCGCCCGGGCTGCGGTCAGCAGCTCGAGCGAGACCTTCTTGACCTGGCCGTCGGCGTGCTCGACCAGAACGAGAACTTCAGCCACGAAAGCTCAACCCTCTCTCAGACCAGCTTGTTGGAGGCCAGGAACTCGGCGAGCTTCACGCCGCCGTCGCCCTCGTCCTTGACGACGGTGCCGGCCTGCCGCGGCGGTCGCTGGGTGAAGTCGGCGACCTGGCTGTACGCCGCGTCCAGCCCGAGGTCGTCCAGCCCCAGGTCGGCCGCCGACAGGGTGGTCACCTTCTTGGACTTGGCCTGCATGATGCCCTTGAACGACGGGTACCGCGGCTCGTTGATCTTCTCCACCACGGACAGCACCGCGGGGGTCGCACCCTGGACGATGTCGTACCCCGAGTCGGTCTGCCGCTCGATGGTCACGGTGGACCCCTCGACCGTGACCTTGCGCGCCCGGGACAGCTGCGGCGCACCCAGCAGCTCGGCCAGCAGCGCCGGCATCACCGACATCCGGGCGTCGGTCGACTCCGACCCGGAGATCACCAGGTCCCACTCCACGGTGCCGACCGCCTTGGCCAGCGCCTTGGCGGTCTGGACGGCGTCGGCGCCGTGCAGCTGGTCGTCGACGACGTGGATGCCCTTGTCCGCGCCCATGGACAGGGCCTTGCGGATCGTCTCGGTGGCCCGCGCCGGGCCCATCGTCAGCACGGTCACCGTGCCGCCGTGCGCCTCCTTCAGCTGCAGAGCCTCCTCGACGGCGTACTCGTCCAACTCGTTGATGACCGCATCGACCGACGCCCGGTCGAGGGTCTTGTCGCTGTCGTTCAGCTTGCGTTCGGCCCAGGTGTCGGGCACCTGCTTGACCAGGACGATGATGTTCATCGGTCTAGCCGACCTCCTGATATCCGGTACGCCTCGTGCGTTGCGTGTGTTGGTGGAACAGGCGTTGCCGATGCTACCCACCAGTAAGTTACTGCCTGCATCTGCAAGCACGTGAATCACATCACGCGCAGCGCGGTGGCGCCTACCCCGGTGTCGGAACGTGTTCGTCTGGTACCTGAACGTGTTGGGCGAGGGTCGGCCGGGCGGCAGCCGCCGAGGTCGGAGGCCCCAGCAAGGGAGGACGCGGCTCGGGAGAACGCAGCACGGGACAAACACGGCAAAGGAGAACGCGGCACGAAGAACGCGGGCCGAGGATCGGCCCGCGTCCGGTAGCGCTCCGGGGTACGGCCGCCAGGCGAGCGCCGGTGCCCGCACCGCGGCCCCCGCCGGCTACTCCCTTGCGCCGTGCATCTCGGGCTGGTACGGCCCGTGGACCGACTCGTCGAACTCGCCGTGGAGGCTCGGGTCGTACTGCCCGTGCCACTCCGGGTGGAACTGCCCGTGGGTGTTCGGGTCGTACTGCCCGTGCCACTCCGGGTGGTACTGCCCGTGCACGTTGGGGTCGTACTGCCCGTGCCACTCCGGGTGGAACTGGCCGTGCACGTTCGGGTCGTACTGGCCGTGCACGTTGGGGTCGTACTGCCCGTGCACGTTCGGGTTGAACTGGCCGTGCCACTCCGGGTGGTACTGCCCGTGCTGCTCCGGGTGGTACTGCCCGTGCGTGTTCGGGTCGTACTGGCCGTGCACGTTGGGGTTGTACTGGCCGTGCCACTCCGGGTGGTACTGCCCGTGCGTGTTGGGGTCGTACTGCCCGTGCTGGTTCGGGTCGAACTCGCCGTGGGTCTCCGGGTGGTACGGCTGGTCCTGCTGCTGTTGCTGCCGGTGGTGGTACTGGGTGGTCATCACCTCGTGGGTCCGCGGGCCGACGACGCCGTCCGCGGTCAGGCCGTAGGTCTCCTGGAACGATATGGTGGCTTCCTGGGTCGCCGCGTCGAAGTAGCCGGTGACGTCCAGCCCGGCGTTCATCACCGCGTTGAGCTGCTCCTGCCAGTGCTGCACCCGCTGGCCGTGGCTGCCCAGCCGCAGGTAGTCGGGGTGGTAGCCGCCACCGCCACCAGGCTGGGCGTGGTGCGGCTTGACGTGCACATGGCCCTGACCGTCGGTCTCCACCTCTGAGCTGGTGCCTGCCACCACGGTGACCGGGCCGACGTTGTGGCTGTCGTTGTGACTGTCCGTCGTGTTGTGGCTGTCAGTGGTGGTGGTGTTGTAGCTGCCACTCGTGCTCTGGTTGTGCTCGTCGTGGGTGCTGACGTTGGTCTCTACTGTGGCATCGACTTCGACGTCGCCGACCATGTCCCTCTCCGTCCATTCCTGCCGATAACTTCGGGGGGACCGGGGCAGAATCCACCCGTCGAGCCGACGGTAGAAGGCGACCGGTACGCCCGGTACGTACGTTGGGGCAGCCTTTCGGCCGGCCGGCCCGTGCCGCGCGGATGCGTGCAGATCGTGCGGATGCCGTAGGGATGCCCGTGGGGGCGGCTGTCCGGGGCAGCGGGCGGCCACCTGCTGCCGACCGGGAACCGACCGCGGACGCCGGTAGGTTGATTGTTCGTGCAGGTCGCGCTGCTGGGTCCGCTGGAGGTGCTGGCGGACGACGGGAGGCCGGTGGAGATCGGCGGCGCCCGGCTGCGGGCGCTGCTGGCCCGGCTGGCGCTGTCCGCCGGCTCCGTGGTCACCTTCGAGACGCTGATCGACGGTCTGTGGGGCGACCAGCCGCCGGCCGGTGCGCTGAACGCCCTGCAGTCACTGGTGTCCCGGCTGCGCCGGGCCCTGCCCGACACCGCGGCGGTGGAGTCGCTGCCGGCGGGGTACCGGCT
>JBKOWA010000104.1:0-4689 GCA_046724155.1 Actinomycetota bacterium | reverse complement strand
TGCGTTGCGGCTCGGCAGGCCCGCGGGCAGCGGTTAGCACCTTGTAAGGGTCGGTGGCCGCGTCCGCGGTGTCTGCTGGGTAGGGCCGGGAAGGGCCGGCGGTTGGCGCCGGCCGTGGACCAAGGAGGAGTAGGCGGATGCCCAGCAGAGATCTGCGACTCGTGCGGGTGCTCGGACTGCCGGCGATCGTGGCCGCAGCGAGCGTGGGCCTTGCCCTGCCGGCGGCGGCGGGCGTGAGCGGTCCCAGCTTCTACGTGGACGGGAGCCTGTATCGGACGGTCGGCACGCCGACGGACCTGTCCGGAACGGGAGCGCCCGCGGGCGCCTGGGATGTGATCTACGACTTCGGCGGGGCGCAGCTCAATGTCGCCGAGGCGGCACCGGGTGACGCCGACTACAACGGCGGGCGGTGGCAGGTACACGCACTGGTGTTTCCCGACGGCTATGCCGCTGCGCTCGCCGACGGCGACATTGACAGCGACGGCGTGATCGACTCCACCGAGGAGGTCCAGGCCGCCCTGGAGGCCGGCAGCGCGGTCGATGGTGGTGTCGTCAAGCAGTTCGAATGCCCGGCGATCCCGCTCCCGCACTGATCAATGCCAGCCCCGAGGCCCGCGGCACGGGCTACCGCATGAATCGGTTGCTCGGAACGCGCCGCGGGATCTCGGTGGGCAGCCTGCGCCGCAGCGTCTGGGCTGCTGGAGGGCGCCAACAACGGCGGCTATCTGCGGACAGCGAACCAGAGGTTGGCGGCGTGCGGGGTGTGGGTCAGGCTGAGGCGTTCCAGCTTGATGTTGGCGCCGCCGGGCTGGGCGAACAGCCGGACGCCGTCGCCGAGCAGGACCGGGGCGATGAGGACGAGGATCTCGTCGAGCTCGCCGGCGTCGAGGCACTGCCGGGCGACGCTGGCGCCGAGGATGTTGACGTAGCCGTCGCCCGCGGCGGCCTTGGCGGCGGCCAAGCCGCTGGCGAGGTCACCGACGAAGGTGATGCCTGGCACCGGGGTGGCCGGGGCGTGGTGGGTGAGCACGAACTGTGGCCCGGTCCAACCTCCGCCGAACGGCTTGCCCTCCTGGGGGGTGCCCCGGTGCGGGTCGTCGCCGCGGAAGGTGCGGTTGCCGACCAGCAGCGCGCCGATCTTGGGGATCAGCTCGTCCACCAGGGGGTTGGGCCCGAGATGCTCGGTCAACCAGGACATGTCACCGCCGTGGCCGGCGATGAAGCCGTCCAGCGACATGGTGGCCGAGTACAGCACCGTGGCCATGACCTACCTCCGGGTGACTCGCCGAACAAGCGGATACGCGGTTGCTCGTCGGCGACATCATGTCAGCGGGCGCTGTGGAAGCTTCGCAGGAGTTCCCGGCTGCGCGAAGCGTGCTTGGTCAGTCCGGGGTGATCCGGAGGTACGCGACCGGCTCCGGGGGGCGGCGGCGGATCCGGCGGGTCACCGCATCGAGGGCGTCGACCAGGCGCTTCTGCCAGCCGTACTTGCGGAGCAGCAACTGCTCGATCCGGTCGCCGTCGGTGGTCGGGTCCAGTAGCTGCACGGTGGCGGTCCGCTCGGTGCTGGTCGGCCGGCCGCGGAAGGTGCAGGTCGCCATCCGGGCCTGGGGGTTGGCCCGGATCCGGCGGACCTTGCCGGTACGCGCGCCGGTCCAGGCGAGCAGGTCGGGGCTGTCCAGGACGAACCAGATCGGGGTGGAGACCGGGCTGCCGTCACGGCGGTAGGTGACCAGCCGCAGGTACTTCGAGGTGGCCAGCGCATCATCGAACGGCTTCAGCTCGGCCACCGGGAGCCCCCCTCACGGCGCGATGATCGGGATGTGAGGCAGCGTTCCCGATCTTGGGCTCTCCGGTCAAGCTGATCTTGGGCTGCGGGTCACGCCGGTCTCGGGCCCTGTCCGTCACAAGGCACCGGCGCCGGCCAGCCAGCTCCACACCGCGTCCGGCCTGATCGGCGTGCCGGTGATCCGGTCGGCGACCTCCGGCAGCGCGGCGGCGACGGCGTTGCCGATGGCGGCCGGCGGGCCGATGGTGCCCGCCTCGCCGACGCCCTTCATCCCGCCGGGGGTGAGTGGCGAGGGCGTCTGCAGCAGCACCACCTCGATGTCCGGGGCCTCCCGGGTGCCCGGCAGCAGGTACTCGGCCAGCGGCTGGCCCTCCGGGGAGTACCCGATCTGCTCGGTCAGCGCCATGCCGATGCCCTGCACCACCCCGCCGCGCAGTTGGCCCTCCACGATGGTCGGGTTGACCAGCACCCCGGAGTCGGCCACCACCCAGTAGCCCTCGACCTCGACCGCGCCGGTCTCCGGGTCCACCGCCACCGCCGCCGCGTGCGCGCCGTAGGCGTAGGTGTACGCGGGCGGGTCGTAGCTGGCCCGCTCCTCCAGCCCGGGTGCGGCGCCGGCCGGCAGGTCCCAGCCGCGCCAGGCCGCGGTGGCGATCTCCCGCAGCGTGCGGTGCGCCGCCGGGTCGCCCTTGACCCGCACCACCGGGCCGGCGATCTCCAGGTCACCGGGCGCCACCTCGAGCTGGTTGGCGGCGATGGCGATGATCTTGTCGCGGAGCTGCCCGGCGGCCCGGACCAGCGCGCCGCCACCCACGGCGGCGGCCCGGCTGGCGACGGACCCGACGGGGGAGTACGGCACGGTCGCGGTGTCCCCGAGCACCACCTGGACCTGGTCCAGCGGCACCCCGACCCGGTCCGCGGCGATCTGCGCCAGCGCGGTCTCGATGCCCTGCCCGATCCCGACCACCCCGGTGAAGACCACCACCGACGCGTCGGGTTCCATCCGCACCACCGCGTTCTCGAACCCGCCGGACTGCACGCCGGCGGCCTGGTTGCCGGCCGACGGCCCGATGCCGGTGGCCTCCACCTGGAAGGCGAAGCCGATCCCGCGCCGCCGCCCGTCCGGCCGCTGCCGGGGCTCGCCCGGGGTCTGCACCTCCCGGGTCAGCTCGGCCGTCGCCTGCTCGCCCGGGGTCGGCTCGTCCCGAGTCGGCCCGGTCGGGGTCTGCGCGCTCCGGACCAGCTCGCGCAGCGTGCGCAGCGCCAGCGGGTAGTCGCCGGAGTCGTACGGCTGCCCGGTCCGGGTGGTCGCCGGCAGCTCGTCCGGGCCGAACATGTTGCGCAGCCGCAGCTCCACCGGGTCCAGCCCGCGGCGCCGGGCCGCCTCGTCGATCAGCCGCTCCCGGGTCCAGGCCGCCTCCGGCTGGCCGAAGCCGCGGTACGAGCCGGTCGGCGTGGTGGTGGTCAGCACCCCGCGTACCCGGGCGCCGGCCCGCTGGAAGCGGTACGGCCCGGGCAGCATGATGGCGGTCACCGCAAACGGCGAGATGCCGGCGTTCGACGGGTGCGCGCCGAGGTCGCCGACGATGTCCGCGTGCAGGGCGAGGAAGTTCCCGTCCGCGTCCAGCGCCAGCCGGGCGCGGTGCACCGCGGCCCGCGCCGGGCAGGTGGCGGCCAGCCGGTCCGCCGGCGCCTCGGTCCAGCGCACCGGGTGGCCGGTCCGGATCGCGGCCAGGCAGGCCAGCGCCTCGTCCGGGTAGAGGTGGTCCTTGGCGCCGAAGCCGCCGCCGGTCTCGTGGCAGATCACCCGGACCTGGTCGTGCCGCAGCCCGAGCGCCTCGGCGGCGTGCTCGCGGATGTGGTGCGGGGCCTGGGTGGAGGCCCAGATCGTCAGCTCCTCGTCGGCGTAGGAGGCGACGATCCCGCGCGGCTCCATCGGGTGCGGCGCGACCCGGTCGAACCGGAACGTCAGCTCCACCACCAGGTCGGCGTCGGCGCCGGCCTGCGTGCACTCCGCCGCGGGGTCGCCGACCTCGAAGTCGGTCACCACGTTGCTGCCCAGCTCCGGGTACAGCAGCGGCGCGTCCGGGGCGAGTGCGGCCTCGACCCCGAGTACCGGCGGCAGCTCGTCGAAGTCCAGCTCGACCAGCTCGGCCGCGTCCTGGGCGGCCTCCGGCGTCCGGGCCACCACCACGGCCATCGGCTGCCCGGCGTACCGGGCGGTGCGGTCCAGCACCGGGTACGACGTCTGGCGCTGCCCCGGCCCGAGGGCGACGCAGGGTAGCCGGGCATCCGGCACGTCATCGGGGGTGAGCACGGCCAGCACTTCGCCGACCGCGCAGGCCGCCTCGGTGCCGCAGTGCCGCAGCCGGCCGTGTGCCACCGGGCTGCGGACCACCTCCGCGTACACCATCCCGGGCAGCCGGATCCCCCCGACGAACCGCCCGCGGCCGGTCAGCAGCCGGCGGTCCTCCCGGCGGCGTACCGACGCTCCGACATAGCCCCGCTGTGCCTGGCCACCGGTCATCGGCCCATCATCCGACCTCTTGTGGCCGGCCGGCTACCCCAGCCAAGACCGCGGGCGGTGGACGCGGAGAGGCGGCCGGGTTGGCCGCCTCTCCTGGTCTCAGGTGCCCTCCTCTGTTACGGGTCTCTGTTACGGGTCGATCACCACGGTGCAGGTGTAGGTACCGGGCTCGAGGTCGGGTGCGGTCGCCGAGCCGTCACCGTTGGCACCGGACGAGCCGGAGGCGACGGTCTGGCCGCTGCTGTTCGTGCACAGGATCGTCGAGGACGTACCGCCGTCGATCTGCGAGTCGACCGACGTGGTGAGGTTGGTCAGCGGGGTGTTGTGGAAGGTCACCGTCTCACCGACGTACGGGCTGTCGGTGCAGGACGCG
>JBKOWA010000170.1:0-7007 GCA_046724155.1 Actinomycetota bacterium | reverse complement strand
GGGCCGGGTCACCCCGCAGGACCCGGCCAGCCCACGGGACCCGGTCATCCGGCCGCCGGACCGGCAGGAGCGCCCGACGCGCCGCCCTACGTTCCGCCGGCGCCTGGTGGCTGGGACCCGAGCCGGCCGCAGATCAGCGTGGCCGACCTCACCCCGCAGGCGCTGCTCAGGCGGCGCAAGCGGCCACCGCAGTCCGGTTGGCGCAAAGCGGTGTACCTGGTCAGCGCGCACAGCGTGAACCCTGGCGAGTCGCCGGCCGATGTGCGGCGCCGCCAGCTGATCGAGCGTGCCAGCGTGCCGGTGCACGGGTGCTACCGGATCGCGGTGATCAGCCTCAAGGGCGGCGTCGGCAAGACCACCGCGGGCGTCTGCCTGGGTGCCACGCTGGCCTCGCTGCGCGGTGACCGGGTGATCGCGGTGGATGCCAACCCGGACCGCGGCACGCTGTCCGGCAAGATCCCGCTGCAGACCGGCGCCACGGTCCGTAACCTGCTCAACGACGCGGACCGGATCGTCCGGTACGCCGACGTCCGCCGCTACACCTCGCAGTCGGCCGACCGGCTGGAGGTGCTGGCCAGCGAGACCGACCCGGCGGTGTCCATCGCGTTCAGTGAGGACGACTACCGCGCGGTGGCCGCGATCCTGGAGCGGTTCTACAACGTGGTGATCACCGACTGCGGCACCGGCCTGCTGCACTCGGCGATGAGCGGGGTGCTGGCCCTGGCGCACCAGCTCATCGTGGTCAGCTCCGGCTCGGTGGACGGCGCCCGCAGCGCCAGCGCCACCATTGACTGGCTGGAGGCGCACGGGTACGGCGAGATGGTCCGCGGCAGCGTTGCCGTGATCAACTCGGTCCGCACGAAGTCCGGCGGGGTCGACCTGGACAAGCTGGAGGAGCACTTCGCCGCGCGCTGCCGGGCGGTGGCCCGGGTGCCGTACGACCCGCACCTGGAGGAGGGCGCCGAGATCGACCTGGCCGAGCTCAAGGGCGACACCCGGTACGGCCTGCTGGAGTTGGCCGCCGCGGTTGCCGACGGCTTCCCCCGCGACGGGGTCGCGCCCGACACCCACGCCATGGCCGCCCGGCAACCGGGGCGATCACCGGAGGAGGAGCCCGCGGAGTAGGTTCGGCGTGGGGCCATCCGAGCAGTCGAGGAGGACGCATGGCCGACCGAGTCCGCGCACCCCATCCGTACGACGTGCTGCCGGAGGTGCCGTCGTTCGCACTGGAAAGCGACGACATCGCCGAAGGCCGGACGCTGGGCCAGGACCAGGTCTACGACGGCTTCGGGATGTCGGGGAACAACATCTCACCGCACCTGCGCTGGTCGGGGTTCCCGCCGCAGACCCGGAGCTTCGCGGTGACCTGCTACGACCCGGACGCGCCGACGCACAGCGGCTTCTGGCACTGGGTGCTGTTCGACATCCCGGCGATGGTCACCGAGCTGCCCCGCGGCGCCGCGAGCGGCGACCTGAAGAGCCTGCCCGAAGGTGCGGTCCACGCCCGCAACGACTACGGCACCAGGGACTTCGGCGGTGCCGCTCCACCGCAGGGTGACCCGCCGCACCGGTACGTCTTCGCGGTGCACGCCGTGGACACCGACCAGCTCGGCCCGGACGAGAACGCCAGCCCGGCGGTAGTCGGCTTCAACCTGACGTTTCACACCCTGGCTCGGGCGGTGATCACCGCCGAGTGCGGTCACTGACCGAGCGGGCAGGCACTGGCCGCTCGGTCACCAGGCAGCCGGGCGGCTCAGGCGTCGGGTTTGTCGCGGCGCATCCTGCGGCTGAGCTCGCGAAGGAACTCAGGGTCATCGTCCGGCGCTACCGACCGGACCGGACGGGCCGGTCGGGCCGGCCGGCGCCGCGGCGGCACAGGTGGTCTCGGCGCTGGGCGGCCCGGGTGGGCGGCGCGCGGTGGCACGTCGCGCAGCTTCCACAGCAGCACGAACAACGCCACGATCACCAGCAGAGCGAACAAGAACGGCACTGAACACCCCCTACTCCGCCAGCGTAGCCGCTCGTGGGCATACTGGCGGCATGAAGGCGGAAGGCGAGTGAGGACCGTAACAAACGCCAGTAGGGCGTTGGCGTGAGCTTCCCTTGGGCCGACCTGAGGGACTACCTCGCCCAGTTGGAGCGCGACCGCGAGCTGCATCGGGTGCAGGCGCCGGTGGATCCCCACCTGGAGGTCACCGAGATCGTCCAGCGGGTCATCCGCCAGCAGGGGCCCGCGCTGCTCTTCGAGGCCCCCACCGCCGGCGACATGCCGTTGCTGATCAACGCCTTCGCCACCGAGCGGCGGATGGCCGCCGCGCTCGGCGTGCCGCGCCTGGACGACATCGGGGACCGGATCGCGGCGCTGCTCAAGCCCGAGCTACCGCAGGGCTGGAGTGGCTTCAAGGATGCGCTGGGCAAGGTCGGCCAGCTCCGCTCGGTGCCGCCGAAGAAGGTGCGGACGGCGCCCTGCCAGGAGGTCGTGCTGCGCGGCCCCGAGGTGGACCTGAACCGGCTGCCCGCCGTGCACGCCTGGCCCGACGACGGCGGCGCGTTCCTCAACCTGGGGCTCACCCACACCAAGCACCCGGAGACCGGGCAGCGCAACCTCGGGATGTACCGGCTGCAGCGGTTCGACCGCAACACCGTCGGGATGCACTGGCAGATCCACAAGGACTCCACCGCGCACCATGCGGTGGCCGAGCGGCGGGGCGAGCGGCTGCCGGTGGCGATCGCGTTCAGCCCGGACCCGGTGATCACCTATGCCGCGCAGGCACCGCTGCCCGCCGACATCGACGAGTACCTGTTCGCCGGGTTCATCCGGCGGCAGCGGGTCGAGCTGGTGGACTGCCTGACCGTTCCGCTGCAGGTGCCGGCCACCGCGCACGTGGTGCTCGAGGGCTGGCTGCGGCCGGGGGAGCGGGCGCCGGAGGGCCCGTTCGGCGACCACACCGGGTTCTACACGCCGGTCGAGCCGTTCCCGGTGCTGCACGTGGAGACGATGACCATGCAGGCGGACCCGGTCTTCCAGACGGTGGTCTGCGGGCCGCCGCCGCAGGAGGACGTCTGGCTGGGCAAGGCCACCGAACGGATCTTCCTGCCGCTGATCCGGCTGATGATCCCGGACATCGTGGACTACGACCTGCCGGCCGCCGGGGTGTTCCACAACTGCTGCATCGTCTCGATCGACAAGCGGTTCCCCAAGCACGCGCAGAAGGTGATGCACGCCATCTGGGGGGCCGGGCTGCTGTCGCTGTCCAAGCTGATCGTCGTGGTGGACGCCGACTGCGACGTGCACGACTACCACGAGGTGGCCTGGCGGGCGTTCGGCAACGTGGACTACGCCCACGACCTGCTGCTGACGGCCGGCCCGGTCGATCATCTGGACCACGCGTCATACCAGCAGTTCTGGGGCGGCAAGGCGGGGGTGGACGCGACCCGCAAGCTGCCGACCGAGGGGTACGTCCGGGCCGGCGGGTGGCCGCGGATCACCCGGATGACGCCCGAGGTGGCCGATCGGGTGACCACCCGATGGCCGGAGTACGGCCTGTGAACGGCGGGGGTCACGGGCTGCGCGCGAGGCCCCGACACCCCAGCCCCGACACCCCAGCCCCCGCCCTCCTCGGGGGGACAACCCCAGTTCCACGCTACCGTCCGGGCCGTCTGTCAAGCCCTCGAGTTGGTCGCCTGTGGACAACGGTCCCACCCTGTGGACGGCCGGCATGAGTGACGCGGGCCCGGCCACGGCGGGGCCCGGTATCCGGGTGCGGGTGTTCCTGCGGCTGGTGATGATCGAGCACTCGGTCTTCGCGCTGCCGTTCGCCTACATCGCCGCCCTGACCGCGATGCGGCCCCGCGTCGACTGGCCGACCTTCGGGCTGGTCACGGTCGCCATGGTGAGCGCGCGCACGGTGGCCATGGCGGCCAACCGGATCATCGACCGGCGCATCGACGCGCAGAACCCGCGCACCGCCCAGCGCGAGCTGGTCACCGGGGCGCTGTCGCTGCGGGCCGCCCGGACCGGCCTGGCCGTGGCGCTGGCGGTCTTCCTGGCCACCTGCGCGGCGCTGAACTGGCTCTGCCTCGCGCTCGCCCCGGTGGCGCTGTTCTTCCTCACGATCTACTCCTACGCCAAGCGCTTCACCGACTTCCCGCAGGTGTTCCTCGGGCTGGCGCAGGCCATCGCTCCGGTCGGCGCGTGGATCGCGGTGACCGGGCAGTGGTCCTGGGCGGCGTTCGTGCTCGGCCTCGCGGTCGGCACCTGGATCGGCGGGTTCGACCTGATCTACTCCTGCCAGGACGCCGAGGTCGACCGCCGGATCGGGGTGCGCTCGGTGCCGGTCCGGTACGGCGTGCCGGCCGCGCTGCGGGCCTCCGCGCTGGTGCACGTGGGCACCGTCGGGCTGTACGCCTGGTTCGGCGCGCTGACCGGGTACCGGTGGCTGTGGTACACCGGGGTGCTGCTGACCGCGGCCGTGCTGGTGTACGAGCACCGGATCGTCCGCCCGGGCGACCTGTCCCGGGTGAACCGGGCGTTCTTCACCGCGAACGGGGTGATCGGGCTGGCCCTGTTCGGGTTCGCGGTGGCCGACCTGGTGCTGCTGCAGGGGCTGCGGTGACCGCACCCCGGGATGCGCACCGCTGGCCCTGGATCGTCGGGGTGTCCGGTGCGTCCGGCACACCCTATGCCCGGGCGGTGATCGGCGGGCTGCTGGCTGCCGGGCTGCCGGTGGACCTGATCGTCTCCCGCGCCGCGCGGCTGACCATCCTGGACGAGACCGGCATCAGCTTCCGGGATGCGCACTGGAAGGAGGACCTGGCGCGTTGGCTGGGCCGCGAGCTGCCTCCCGCCGACCTGACGTACTGGCCCGCCGGCGACCTGGCGGCCGGCCCGGCCAGCGGTTCGTACCCGGCCCGCGGCATGGTGGTGGTTCCCGCCAGCACCGGCGCGGTGGCCGGCATCGCGCTCGGCCTGTCCAGGGACCTCCTGCAGCGGGCGGCCGACGTCACCGTTAAGGAACGGCGCCCGCTGGTGGTCGTGCCGCGGGAAACGCCGCTCTCCCGGGGGACCCTGGTGCAATTGCTCGCGTTGCACGATGCCGGCGCGGTGATCCTGCCGGCCAGCCCGGGCTTCTACGCCGGAGCGACCTCCGTGCAGAAACTTGTCGATTTTGTCGCGGCTAAGGTGCTCGATGTTATCGGAGTTCCGCACGACCTCATGCGCCGCTGGGATGGCCAGCTCGGCGCCGGGCGGCCGCACGGCTAACTGTCGCCGTCCACCGGAAGTTTTGCGCCGTGGCCCTCACCGGATAGCTCCTGGAGTAAGGCGCGTATCTCTGATTCGAGGAACCGCCGGTGTCCGCCAGGGGTGCGGATGCTGTGGATCCGCCCAGCTGCTGCCCACCGCGTGACCGTCTTGGGGTCGACGCGAAAGAGCGCGGCCACCTCGCCAGGGGTGAGCAGGCGCTCACGTGGGTCCATCGTTCTCCCTCGTCCTCAAGCTCCCGGACCGAGCGCCGGCAACCGGGTCAAGTTGGCCGACCGGTTCGAGAAGTAGACCACTCGCGGCGGGCTGCTGTCCCGGGAATCGTTCAACTAACAGGCAACCGGGCAACCGGGCCGGTGCGGTAGGTTCGGGAGGCTGTGGACGAGGTAGACCGGCGACTCATCGACGCCCTGCGCGGCAATGCGCGGGCGACATATGCCGACCTGGCCCGGCGGGTGGGGCTGTCCGCGCCCGCGGTTCACGAACGGGTGGCCAAGCTGGAGGCGGCCGGCGTCATCACGGGGTACCACGCCGCGGTGGCCCCCGCCGCGGTCGGGCTCGGGGTCAGCGCCCTGGTCGGTATCCAGCAGTCCGAGGGCGGCGACCCGGCCCGGATCGCCGACGCGCTGGAGGCCGTGCCCGAGATCGAGGACTGCTGGGCCGTGGCCGGCGATGAGACCTTCGTGGTCAAGGTCCGGGTCGCCGACGTGGCCGCGCTGGAGCACATCATCACCGCGCTGTCCCGGATCCGGGGGGTCGGCCGCACCCGCACCACCGTGGTGCTCTCCACCCGCTTCGAGGGGCGGGTTCGAGCCGCCGCCGGGCAGCCGGCGGTGCCGCCGCGATCCGGACCCCTTCCGGATGCCCGCTGAGAAATTTCGCGCAGCGGGTGTATCAGCGCCCCCGTAGGCGACTCTGCTGGGTAGCTGGGAAGGCCGGCACCGCGTTCTGGGGGTGCGCGCATGGAGGGGCAGTCGGCGACCCGGCTCTTGGGGGGTAGTGGGACGGGCGCGGCGCTTGGTGGTGGTGTTGTGGCGGGGCCGTCACGGGGGACGAGCCACAGCCACCGGCCGCGCCCGGCCGGGGACTGCGGGTGGGCTTCTTGGGGGTCGCCCACCCGCCCCCGGCGCCCCCGCCTGCCGGTCGCCGGTCAGCCGGCACCGAAGCAGACGAATCCGGCCGCCGTGGCCAGCGCCGAGGGGTCCAGCGGGTCGGCCGCCGCCCTCGCCTGGGCCAGCGCCTCTGCCGGCTGCAGGCCCTGGCGCAGCGCCGTGTGCAGGGCCAGCATCATCGGCCGGGTGGCCGCATCGGGCACCGGGATGACGGTGGCCACCACGGTGCGGGTGCCAAGGGCGAACAGCGCCGCGGTCAGGCCGAGTACCTCGTCGCCGGCCAGCACCTGCCCCACCCCGGACTGGCAGGCCGGCAGCAGCACCAGCCGGGGAGCCCGAGCCAGGCGTTCCAGGTCGTAGACGGTCAGCGGGCCGTCGGCCAGGTCCAGCGCGGAGAACAGCGGGTTGTCCCGGCGGATCCGGCCGTGCGCCGCGACGTGCGCCACCGCGACGCCGTCCAGGGCGGACAGGGCCGCCTCCACGGTGGCACCGGGACCGGTCAGCGGGGCCACTCCGTACAGCGCGGCCAGGTCGGCGATCTCGGCCCGCGCGCCGTCCAGCCCGGGGCCGGCGGCCAGCAGCACGCCGCCCGCCCGCCCGGTGCCTGCCGGCGCACTGCCTGCCGCCGCAGT
>JBKOWA010000115.1:0-6049 GCA_046724155.1 Actinomycetota bacterium | reverse complement strand
CGCCCAGCCTGCCCGATCCACAGGCCGGGTCGGACGCGGTGGCGGCCGCCTGGGTGCCGGTCGACGAGGCCGGCGGGCTGGCGTTCGACCACGACGCGATCCTGGCCGACGGGGTGGAGCGGGCCCGGGCGAAACTGGAGTACTCGGCGCTGGGCACGGCGTTCTGTGCCGAGCCGTTCACCGCGGCCGAGCTGCGCCGGGTGTATGAGGCGGTGTGGGGAGTCCCCTTGGACCCACGGAACTTCTGGCGCAAGGTCTCCTCGACCCCCGGTCTGCTGGTGCCGGTCCCCGGCCGCTCGGTACCCGGACCCACCGGCGGCCGCCCGGCCGCCCGGTTCCGCCGCGGCCGGGCGACCATGCTGCACCCGCCGATCCTCCGACCGCAGCCCGGCGCTGAGATCGGCTAGCCGGCCGGGCCGCGACGACCGACGACCGACGACCGACGACCGACGACCGACGACCGGACGGTTCCGGCCCCGGGTCGTGGCGTTCCTCACCGTGCTTGCCAGCCGGCGCCGCCGGGTGCTTGCCAGCCGGCGCCGCCGGCTTGAGGATCGACCCACCTCCTGTCCCCCGTTGTCGAAAGGCTGGTCCATGTCCGCAACGGACGAGTACCTGCAGAACAACGCCCGGTTCGCCGCGACGTTCACCGGCCCGCTGCCCCTCGCGCCGGTCAAGCAGGTTGCCGTGGTGGCCTGCATGGACGCCCGCTTGAACCTGTACAGCCTGCTCGGGATGGCCGACGGCGAGGCGCACGTGATTCGTAACGCCGGGGGCGTGGTGACCGAGGATGTGATCCGGTCGCTGACGATCAGCCAGCGGCTGCTCGGCACCCGGGAGATCGTCCTCATCCACCACACCGACTGTGGGATGATGACCTTCACCGACGAGGAGTTCAAGGCTGGGGTCCAGCGGGACACCGGCGTCAAGCCCACCTGGTCCACTGAGGCGTTCTCGGACCTCGCTGAGAACGTCCAGCAGTCGATCGCCCGGATCGCCACCAGCCCGTTCGTGCCGCACAAGAAGTCGGTCCGCGGATTCGTGTTCGACGTGGTGAGCGGCCGACTGGAGGAGGTAGCGGCAGCGGTGCGGCGGTAGCCGCCGCGCGAGCCGTTCCCGGCGGGCGCCCCGACCCGCGTCGACCGCGCCCCGACCCGGCTGGCCCACCATCGCCAGTGCTGCCCCGAAACCTGGGCTACCCCGAAGCCCTGAGCTGCCCGCACTCTTGGGCAGCTCTGAGTCCGGGCAGCCCCGGGTCCCCGGGCTGCCCCGAGCCCTGAGCTGCGCTGAATCGTGGGCTTGCCCGAGTCCTGGGCTGCCCTGAGTCCTGGCGGGAGGCGTCATGGTCGAGCTGTCCCCGGTGCCGTTACGGCGGGTGGTGCCGCTGGTCGTCGTCGGCGTGCTGTGGCTTACCCTCGCCGCGCTGGCTGCCGCCGCCGATCTGGTGGTCCGACCGGCGAGCGAGCCGCCGCTACGGATCGGCCTCGCGGTCGGGCTGCCGGTCCTCGCGGTCGGGTTGGGGCTGCTGCTGGTCCCCCGCTTCCGGGCCTGGGCCGAGTCCCTCGACCTCACCGTGCTGATCAGCCTGCAGGGCTGGCGGATGGCCGGCTTCGCCTTCCTCGCGCTGTACGCGCAGCGGCTGCTGCCCGGCAGCTTCGCCTGGCCGGCCGGCCTGGGCGACGTCGCCGTCGGGCTGACTGCCCCGTTCGTGGCCGGCTACGCCGCCCGCCGCGCTCGCGCCGCCGGCCCGGTGGTGATCGGCTGGACCGCGTTCGGCATCGCCGACTTCGTCATCGCGATCGGACTCGGGATGGCGAACTCGCTCACCGTACGGGAGGTGCTGCCCGGAGGCGCGCTGGCCCCGGCCCCGATGGCCGAGCTGCCGCTGAGCCTGATCCCGACGTTCGCCGTGCCGTTCCTGCTCGTCGTCCACCTGCTCACCCTGGCCCGGCTCCGCGCCCATCCGGCCGAGCAGGCAGGTAGCTCGGCGCGGGCCGCCGGAGAGCAGGCGGCGGCCCGCGGCTGACCGGTGCCCGGCCGACCACCGGCCGGCGGGGCGGCGGGAGGTCGACACCCACGAACTCCGCCGAGGCGGGGACCGCGCACTCCCTGTAACCTTGAGTGCACGATGGGGGACCTTGAGCCGCGTTCGCGCGGTGACTCACTCGCTGCTGAACACGCCCGGCTGAGCGAGCTGCTCGAGCATGCCGCGAGGATGCGCGACGAGCGTCGCCCGGCCGGGGGGATAGCGTCGGCGGCAGAGGCCGTCGAGATGGCCCGGGTGCTCGGCGACGGGCCGCGGCTGGCGTATGCACTGTCGCTGCTCGGCGGGCACTACCGGCTGGCCGGTGAGGCCGGCCACGCCCTGCCGGTGTTGCTCGAAGGCGCCGAGCTGGCCGAGAAGTACGGCGAGCCGCCGATCCAGGCCGCCTGCCTGAGTGATCTGGGCTACCTGGCGCTGATGAGCGGCGAGCTGACTGATGCGTCGGCCTACCTGGACCGTGCGCTGGCCATCAGGCAGGAGCTGTCCGACATCGTCGGCGAGGCGCAGTGCCTGGACTACCTGGCGTTCACCCTGCACGAGGAGGGCGAGCAGGCCCGCGCCGAGGAACTGCTGGACCGCGCTCACCGGCTGCGGCAGCAGCACGGCGAGCCGAAGTGGATCGCGGTGAGCCTGAACAACAAGGCGTACCTGTCCAGCCTGTTGGCGGAACGGGCCGGCATGGACCCGCAGCGGGTGGCCGAGTACCGGCAGCGCGCGGTGGACCTGCTCACCGACGCCGTGGAGTACGCCGAGCAGGCCAACCACGCCCAGCTGGCCTCGTTCGTCCGGGCCAGCCTGATCGCCGCCCGGGTCGCGCTCGGCGAGCTGGAGCCGTCGCCCGCCGCGTTCGAGAGCCGGCTCGCCGACACCCGGGCGCACGGCGACCGCAGCGAGGAGGCGCTGGCATTGTACTACCTGGGCCACGCCCACTTCCGCAGCGGCGACACCGGCCAGGCCGAGGCGCTGTGGCAGCAGGCACTGCAGCTCGCCGGGGAGCTCGGGCGGGCGATGCTGCTGCGCGACATCCACCGGGACATCGCCCGAAGCTATGAGGAGTCCGGTGACGCCAAGCAGGCGCTGGAGCACTACAAGCGGTTCCACGAGGTGGAGCGGCGGCTGGCCGCGGAGGGTGGCGCGCAGCGGGCCAGGCTGGCGGTGGTGAGCCTGGAGGCCGAGTACGCCCGGCGGGAGACCGAGCGGTACCGGCAGCTCAACGCCGAGCTGGCCGAGGCGAACCGGCGGCTGAAGGAACAGGCGCTGCTGATGGACCGGGTGTCCCGGGAGGACGAGCTGACCGGGCTCGGCAACCGCCGTTACCTGGCCGTCCGGCTGCCACTGCTGTACGAGCACGCGCTGCGCACCGGCGAGCCGCTGGCCGTGCTGGTCGCCGACGTGGACCTCTTCAAGAAGATCAACGACCGGTTCTCGCACGCCGTTGGCGACCTGGTGCTGAGCACCGTGGCACACCTGCTGACCGCGGCGACCCGCCCCGGTGACCTGGTGATCCGCTACGGCGGCGAGGAGTTCGTGCTGGTGCTGTCCAACACCGACCACGACGGCGCGCTGGCACTGGCCGAGCGGCTGCGCCGCCTGGTGCAGGATCACGACTGGTCGGTGGTGCATCCGGGGCTGGCCCCGACGATCAGCCTCGGCGTCTGCGCCGATGTCGCCCTGGGCTCGGGCCGACGGATGATCGACGTGGCGGACCAGCGGATGTACGAGGCCAAACGGTCGGGCCGGAACCGGGTGCGGTGACCTGCCGGGGCGGGTCGCCGAGGGCGCCGGCCGGCCGGACACGTACCGGCCGGACACCGGACGCGGCTGCGGGTAGGAACCGGAGCCCGGACCGGATAGTTTGCCCTACGAACGACCCACCGCGGTGTCGAGGAGCGTGCGCATGACCGAGCAGACCGCCGACAGGCCGGACACCTTCGCCGAGCTGGCCCATTTCATGGCCACACCGCGGCTCGGCGGTCTCGCCCTCGCGCCGGACGGCACGCGGCTGGTGACCGCGGTGTCGCAGCCCGGTCCGGACGGCAAGAAGTACCAGTCGGCGCTGTGGGAGATCGACCCGGCCGGTGCGCGGGAGCCGCGGCGGTTGACCAGGTCGGGCAAGGGCGAGTCGCAGCCGGTGTTCACCCCCGACGGCGCGCTGCTGTTCGTCTCGGCCCGGCCGGACCCGACCGTCAAGGAGCAGGACGAGGACGCGCCGCCCGCGCTGTGGCTGCTGCCACCGGGCGGCGAGGCCAGGGTGGTGGCCACCCGGCCGGGCGGTGTCAGCGCGCTGGCGGTCGCCCTGGACTCCGGGGACCTGGCCTTCCTTTCCGACGTGCTCCCCGGAGCGGCCTCGGCCGAGGAGGACGATGCCGCCCGGAAGGCCCGCAAGGATGCCGGGGTGAGCGCGGTCCTGCACGAGCAGTACCCGGTGCGGCACTGGGACCACGATGTCGGGCCGGGGCAGAGCCGGGTCTTCGTGACCGACCCGCTGCGCGCCGGTGCCGACCGGTACGACGAACCGCGTGACCTCACGCCCGAGCCGGCCCACCGGATTGACAACGAGGGGCTGGCCATCTCCCCGGACGGCCGCGCAGTGGCGTACGTGTGGGGGGTGCCGGACGGGCCGGACGGCCAGCGGCAGACGGTCGTGGTGGCCGACGCCGCCGATGGGGACCGCCGGATCGAGGTCGACGACGGTGAGGCGTACTTCTACGGACCGGCCTTCTCCCCGGATGGCCGCCTGCTGGCGTGCTGCCGGGAGGAGCGCACCAGCTACCACGGGCCGGGGCGCACCACGCTGTGGGTGGTGGACCTGGAAACCGGCGAAGGCCGGGACGCCACACCCACGCTGCCGGTGTGGCCGGACGGGTTGACCTTCTCTGCCGACAGCGCCTGCGTGTTCTTCGTCGCCGACGACCACGGCCACCGGCCGGTTTTCCGGCTGGATCTGGCCGACGGCGCAGTCACCCGACTCACCGCCTCGGGCGGTTACGGCAACCTGGTGGCCGCCCCGGACGGCTCGGCGCTGTACGCGCTGCGCGGCGCGGTGGACAGCCCGCCGCTGCCGGTGCGGCTGGACCCCTCGGCCGCGGACCAGGAACCGGTGTACCTGCCGAGCCCCGGTACCGTGGGCGAACTGCCCGGCACGCTGACCGAGGTCACCACCACCGCGGACGACGGGGTGCCGCTGCGGGCCTGGCTGTGCCTGCCGCGGGAAGCGTCGGCCGCGCACCCGGCACCGTTGCTGCTGTGGATCCACGGCGGCCCGCTGCACAGCTGGAACAACTGGTCCTGGCGGTGGAACCCGTGGCTGATGGTCGCCCGCGGGTACGCCGTCCTGCTGCCCGACCCGGCGCTGTCCACCGGTTACGGCCTGGACTTCATCCGCCGGGGGTGGGCGGCCTGGGGCGACCGGCCGTTCACCGACCTGATGGCGATCACCGATGCGACCGAGGCGCGGGAGGACATCGACGAGGCCCGGACCGCCGCGATGGGCGGCAGCTTCGGCGGTTACATGGCGAACTGGGCGGCCACCCAGACGGACCGGTTCCGGGCGATCGTGACCCACGCCAGCCTGTGGCATCTGGACCAGTTCGGTGGCACGACCGACCACTCGTACTACTGGGTCCGGGAGATGGGCGACCCGCTGCGCGAGCCGAAGCGCTACGAGCAGAACTCCCCGCACCGGTACGCCGACGCCATCCGGACGCCGATGCTGGTCATCCACGGCGACAAGGACTACCGGGTGCCGATCGGCGAGGCGCTGCGGCTCTGGTACGACCTGCAGAAGCGCGGGATCCCGTCGAAGTTCCTCTACTTCCCCGACGAGAACCACTGGGTGCTCACCCCGGGCAACGCGCTCGCCTGGTACGAGACGGTGCTCAACTTCCTGGCCGAGCACGTCCTGGGCCAGGAGTGGCAGCGACCCGAGCTGCTCTGATCGTCCGCCGCCGCCCACGTCAGCCGGCCGACGGCGCGGTGCCGGCCGTGGTGCTGGCCTCGGTGAGC
>JBKOWA010000479.1:0-2225 GCA_046724155.1 Actinomycetota bacterium | reverse complement strand
GCGCGAGGTGCCGGACGAGCGGGTGTCCCAACAGGACGCCGAGCGCGGGCTGACCCTGCTCGGGCTGGTCGCGATGCTGGACCCGCCGCGACCGGAGGTCACCGACGCGGTCACCGCCTGCCGGCATGCCGGCATCCGGATCGTCATGGTCACCGGCGACCACGGGCTGACCGCCGAGGCGGTGGCCCGCCGGGTCGGCATCGTCACCGGCGGCGTGCCACGGACGGTCAGCGGCGCGGAGCTGGACCGCCTGGACGACCAGGCGCTGCGGGCGGTCCTCGCCGCGCCCGGCGACCTGCTGTTCGCCCGGGTCAAACCCGAACACAAGATGCGCGTCGTCGCGGCGTTCAAGCAGCTCAACCAGGTGGTCGCGGTCACCGGCGACGGGGCGAACGACGCCCCGGCCCTCAAGCGCGCCGACATCGGCGTGGCCATGGGCGAGTCCGGTACCGACGTGGCCCGGCAGGCCGCCGTCATGGTGCTGCTGGACGACTCCTTCGCCTCCATCGCCGCGGCGGTGCGGCTGGGCCGGTCGGTGTACCGCAACATCGGCAAGTTCCTCACCTACCTGTTCAGCCACAACATCGGCGAGCTGGTGCCGATCCTGGCCGCGACCTTCACCGGCTTCCCGCTGGTGCCGCTGAGCGCGGTCCAGGTGCTGGCGATCGACCTGGGCTCGGACGTGCTGCCGGCGCTCGCGCTGGGCGCCGAGCCACCCGAGCCCGGCGTGATGGACAGCCCCCCGCGGGACCCGCGGCAGCCGCTGTTCTCCGCCCCGCTGGTCCGGCGGTTCCTGTTCCTGGGGCTGATCCAGGCGACCGGGGTCACCGCCGCCTTCTTCTGGCGCATCCACACCGCCGGCATCCCGTTCGACCAGTTCACCGCGGACAACCCGGTGTACCGCGAGGCGCTGACGATGACCCAGGCCGGGATCGTGGTCAGCCAGTTCTTCAACGGCTTCACGGTGCGCAGCGACCGGGAGAGCATCCTGCGGATCGGGGTGCTGTCCAACCCCTGGCTGCTGGCCGCGCAGTGCCTGAGCCTGACCCTGATCTGCGCGATCAGCTACGCGCCGCCGCTGCAGGCCATCTTCAACACCGCGCCGCTGTCGCTGGTGGACTGGGCGGTGCTGGTGGCGGCCGGGGTGGCGCTGCTGGTCGCGGATGAGATCCGCAAGGCGGTCCTGCGGCACCGCGACCGCCGGAGGGAGTCACCCGCATGAAGATCATCGTCATGGGCTGCGGCCGGGTCGGGTCCGCGCTCGCCCACCAGCTGTGCGTCGAGGGCCACGACATCTGCGTCCTGGACCGCAACCAGGACGCCGTCGACGCGCTACCCGCCGCGTTCACCGGCCGGCGGCTGGTCGGCAACGGCTACAGCCGCCGGCTGCTGGAGCAGGCCGGCATCGCCACCGCGGACGCCTTCGTCGCGGTGACCTCCGGCGACAACACCAACATCGTCGGCGCCCGCATCGCCAAGGAGGATTACCGGGTCCCGCAGGTGGCGGCCCGCATCTACGACCCGCGGCGGGCCGACATCTACCGCGAGCTGGGCATCCCCACCGTGGCCAGCGTCCGGTGGACGGTCAGCCGCATCCACCAGCTGCTCGTGCACCGCCAGCTCGCGCCGGCGGTCACCTTCGGCAACGGCGAGACGCTGCTCGCCCGCGAGACCCTGCCGGCCTGGCTCGCCGGCCGGCCGCTGCGCGACCTCGACGTCGAGGCGGAGATCCGGGTGGTCGAGGTCACCCGCGGGGGCCGATCCTTCATCCCCGGCGACGACGACCTCGCCGAGGCCGCGGACCACGTCACCTTCGCGGTCGCAGCCACCGCCCTGGACCGGCTGCGCAGCTTCCTCAGCAAGGAGCTCGGCACGTGAACATCCTCATCGTCGGCGCCGGGCGGCTCGGGCAGCAGGCCATGCACCTGCTCGCCGCGACCGGGCACACCGTCACCATCGTCGACCGCGACCGGTCCCGACTCTCCCGGCTGGCCGGCGAGCTGCCACACACCTCGGTGCACGGCGACGCCTGCGAACCCCAGGTACTGGAACGCGCCGGCGCGCTGACCGCGGACCTGCTGCTGGCCTCGACCGCGGAGGACGAGGACAACCTGGTCGTGGCCCTGCTGGCCAAGCGGCAGTTCGGGGTGCGCCGCGTCCTGGCCCGCATCAACGAACCCGAGAACACCTGGCTGTTCGACGGCCGGTGGGGCGTGGACGTCGCA
>JBKOWA010000247.1:0-7140 GCA_046724155.1 Actinomycetota bacterium | reverse complement strand
CGGCGGCTGGTCTTCTTCGGCATGGTGCGTCCCTACAAGGGCCTCGACGTGCTGCTGCGCGCCCTGGCCAAGGCGCCGGCGGACGTCCGGCTGCGGGTTGTCGGCGAGTTCTGGGGTGGCACCGCCGACACCGAGCGGCTGTGTGCGGAGCTGGGCATCGCCGACCGGGTGGAGATCTGTGCCGGCTACCTGCCGGCCGACCAGGTGCCGGCGCAGTTCGCCGACGTCGACGCGCTGGTGCTGCCGTACCGCACCGCGACCGGCTCGCAGGGCGTGTGGACGGCCTTCGAGTTCGGCGTGCCGGCCGTCGCCACCCGAGCCGGCCACCTCGCCGACGACGTCCGCGAGGGCGTCGACGGCTTGGTCGTCGCGCCCGGCAGCGTCGAGGAGCTGGCTGACGCGCTGAACCGCTTCTACCAGCCCGGCGTGCCGGAGACGATGCGCGCCAAGGTCAAGCCCGTAGACCCCGATCCGTACTGGCGCCGGTACCTGGACGCACTGTTCGCAACCGACTCCGACTCCGGGTCCGCGTCCGGGCGCAAACCTTAGCCAGCCGGCGTACCCCGAGATCCAGGCCAGGTCAGGTCTCGTCGACCGGAGGACCGCACCGAGCTGTCCGGAAGCCCGGCCCCCTGACGGCTCGTCCCGAGGCCGGACTCCCCTGTGCTACCCGGAACCTTCGCGACCGGCGCGGCTGCCTGCGGCAGTCCGTTCGGGGGACGGCGCGCAGGTGCTGACCTGACCGGCCATCGGGCCGCCACTTCTGGACAGCGGGACGCACACGGCGCTCAAGCCGGACTCAACCACGTCCCGAGCGCCGCTCGGGACCCTCCGGCCAGGGAGTTTTCCATGACGTTCTTCGTGCCCTTCGGGAGCCAGGTCAGCCGGAAGCGGACCGTCTTGGTCACCGGCGAGACCTCCCGCGCTCGCGGTGAACGGCCGGCGCCGGCCTCCGGCGGCTCCCCGAGGCGAGCGAGGAGGCGGCGATGACCAAGTCCGCGCGGGTCATCCCGCTGCCCGACCGCCGGCAGGAGCGCGGCGGGACCCGGCCGGCCGCGGTGCCGGGCAGCCGGCTCGAGATCGGCTCGGCCGGCGCGGTGGTCCGCGACGACACCGGGCTGGCCTACCTGGACTGCGGCGGGCACGGCGGGTTCCTGCTGGGGCACCGGCACCCCCGGGTGGCCGCCGCGGTGGTGGACCAGATCAACCGCCGCCCGATGGCCAGCGGAGTGCTGCTGGACCCCACCGTGGCCCGGGCCGCGGCAACCCTGGCCGAGGTCGCGCCCCCCGGGCTGGACTTCGTGCACTTCGTCAACTCCGGCACCGAAGCGGTCGAGGCCGCGATCAAGCTGGCCCGGGCCCACGGGGCGTACCGGCTGGTCGCGGCGTACGGCGGCAGCCACGGCAGCACGCTGGGTGCGCTCAGCCTGAGCACCCGGGACCGCAACGCCGAGCTGTTCCGCCCGCTGCTGCCCGCGGTGCGCCAGGTGCCGTACGGCGACGTGGAGGCGCTGGGCGTGGCGCTGGCCGACGGGCGGCAGCACTGCGTGGTGCTGGAACCGGTGCAGGCCGACAACGGCGTGGTGCTGCCGCCGGCCGGGTACCTGTCCGCGGCCGCTGACCTGTGCCGCCGGCACGGCGCGTTCCTGGTTCTGGACGAGACCCAGACCGGGCTCGGCCGGCTGGGCAGCTGGTGGGGGGCCGACACCGAGCGGGTGGTGCCGGACGCGCTGTGCGCCGGCAGCACCCTGTCCGGCGGGGTGGTGCCGGTGGCTGCGCTGCTGGCCACCGCCCGGTCCTACGCCCCGTTGGTGCACGACTCCTTCGGCCGGCCGGAGGCGTTCGCCGGTTCCCCGGTCGCGATGGCCGCGGTGCACGCCACGGTGCACGCGATCCGGGACGAGGGGCTGGTCGACCGGGCCGGGGTGCTCGGCGCCCGCCTCCTGCACGACCTGCGCCGGATCCTCGCCGAGACCTGCCCGAACCTGGTCCGCGAGGTGCGCGGGGCCGGCCTGCTGATCGGGATCGAGTTCACCGACCAGCCGCTGGCGGCGGCGTTCGCGCTGGAGCTGCTGGACCGGCGGGTGCTGGCGGCGCAGGCCGCGCTGGCGCCGCACGTGATCCGGCTGACGCCGCCGGCGGTACTGGCGGATGCCGAGCTGGACTGGTTGCTGGCGGCCGCCACCGAGGCTGCCCGGGCGGTCGTCGCGCGGGCTGCGGAAGGGGTGATCTGAGATGGGCACCTTGATCACCGAGTTCCTGGTGCCGAACGCGGACGCCGATGAGGTGTTCGAGGCGCTCGGCGACTTCGAACGGTACGCGGAGCACACCGACTCGGTGCGCGAGGTACGGATCACCTCGATGAACGCCCGCACCGCGACCCGCCGCACGGTGGAGTCGGCGTGGTCGGTCGACTTCCGCGGCGGTGTGCTGTGCTGGGCCGAGCGGGCCTACCTGGACCGGCTCGGCCGGACCATCCGGTTCGCCCAGACCACCGGCGACTTCGCCTCGTACTACGGCGACTGGGGGGTGCGGCAGTCCGGCGGCGACGTGACGATCCGGCACACCGCCGCGTTCGACCTCGGCGTCCCGAGCCTGGCCGCCGTGCTGGAGCCGATCGCCGAGCAGACGCTGCGCGGCAACATCGACACCGTGCTGCGGGGTCTGTTCGGGGTGTCCCTCGTATCCCTCGACCTGTCCGGGGACAACCGGACGGCCGCCTGATGCCCAGGAGGCGGACAGCATGCCCAGGTTCGCACTACTGACCACCGAGAGCGCCCAGCTCGGCGAGACGGTCACCGAGATCATCGACCGGCACCACGCCGATATCGCGGTGGTGGTGACCAGCAACCGCGGCGGCCCGGACGGGATGCTGCGGGCGCTGCTGTGCGGCCCGCGGTTCGCCAAGTACATGCTGTACAGCTACCTGGCCTACCCGTGGTACCTGCGGGTGGACCGGGCGCTGTCCCGGACCAGGCTGCGCGCGCGGCGGCGGCACAGCGTCGCCGAGCTGTGCCAGCAGTACGGAATCGCGCTGGTCAGCACCCCGGATGTCAACCACCCGGCGGTTGCCACCTACCTGCGGTTCGCCGCGCTGGACTTCCTGGTGTGCGTCGGCTTCGAGCAGCGGCTGCGCGGGCCGGCGCTGGCCGCGGCCCGGTACGGCGTGCTGAACGTGCACCCGGCGTACCTGCCGAGGTGCCGCGGCCGGTTCCCGACCCTGTTCTCGGCCATCGAGCCGGATACCCCGTTCGGGGTGACCGTGCACCTGATCGACCCGCGGGAGGCCGACGGCGGGCCGATCCTGGCCCAGCGCCGGTCCACCCCGCCGCTGGGCCGCAGTGTGCTGTTCAACGACAGCTGGGTGTACCGCACCGGGGTCGAGCTGCTCTCCGATGTGCTGGCCGGCTTCGCGGCGTACGCCCGCTACTCGCTGCCGCAGTTCGGCGGCAGCACCCACGGGTACCCGTGCCGGGCCGACCTGGCCGCCGCCAGGGCGATGGACCTCCGACTGGCCACCTTCGGCGACTTCCTCGCGGTCTGCCGGGGCACCCGGGTCGCCAAACCGACCCGCTCCGCGGCCGACCGGCGCCCGGCCGCCGCCTGACAGTGCCGGCTGACCGCCTACCTTCCGGCGGTCAGATGGCCACGATCGTCACCATGGAGCGTACGGCGTCGAGGTCTTTGGGGTTACGGGTGTAGAGCGGTAGGTCGTTGGCGTGTGCGGTAGCCGCGATCATCAGGTCCAGCCGGCGGGGTCGTGGGTTTTGGCCGGTGGCGAGGACGAGGGCGACCAGGTGCCCGTAGTGACGGGCGGCGGCCGCGTCGAACGGTAGCGGGTCGTAGCTGGCCTCGACGACCTGCAGGCGGGCCTGGCGCGCCGCGCGTTGGGTCAGCTCGGTGGCGGTGTGCGGGCCGGCGGCGAGCTCGGCCAGGGTCAGTGAGGTGATGGCGGACCGGACCGGCAGCGCCTGCTCGTCCAGTGTCTCCAGGTCGATGACGACCGAGGTGTCCAGGACGCCGGCGTCGTGGCGATCAGTCATCGAGGTGGTCCGGCCCGAGCATCTGGTCGGCTTCGGCCCGCATCGCCGCGAGGTCGATCGTGGGCAGGCCCCGCATGGCCTGGGCCACCTCGGCGGTTGCCACCAGCCGGCGCCGGCGGGCGGGCCGTAGCTCGGCTACCGGGTTGCCGTTACGGGTGACCACGATGGTCTCGCCGGCCTCGACCGCGTCCATGACGGCTGCGGAGTCGTTGCGCAGCTCCCGTTGAGTGATCGTGTTGGTCACCCTCTCAACATAGCACGCTGTAGCACCTGGTGCTACGACGTGGCCTTGTCTCCCGCAGGCTCCGCCGGCGCAGGTCAGGCGCCCGTTCAGGGCGCGCTATCCACGGCGCGCTGGGCGCGGGCCAGCACCTCGACCACGTCCCGGCCGAAGCGGGCGTCGCAGCGGTGGTCGGTCTGCCCGGTCCGGGCCAGGGCGGCCAGCTCGCCGGCGGCTGCCCGGTAGGCGTCGACGGACCGGTACGGCCCGGCGGGGCGGGCGTGCCAGCCGTCCGCCCGGTAGAACTCCAGGCCGGTCCGGCTGGCCGCGGGCGGCATGGTCAGGCTCAGCCGGGCGGTGCTGCTGGCCCCGGAGTCGTGGGTCAGCACCAGCGTCACCAGGTCGCCGGGGCCGCGGGCACCCACCACGCCGCGCACCGGCCCGAGCACGGTGAGCAGCCCCGACAGGACGTGCGGGCCGACGTCCCACAGCGCCCCCTCGGCCTGCCGCCAGGGGGAGCCGCCGAACGGGTTGCCCGGCGTCTGCAGGGAGGCCAGCCAGACCCCGTCGCCGCCCAGGCAGCCGCCCTCGGCCCGCATGGCCTGCAGCCAGGCCTCGCGCTCGGGCACGAACCGCTCGGTGAAGAACACCACCGACGCCACCCCGGCCTGCTGCACCGCCGCGACGGTCCGGTCGGCGGCCGGGGTGCCGATGGCCAGCGGCTTCTCCAGCAGCAGGTGCCGCCCGGCCGCGGCCGCCCGCGGGGCCAGCTCGGCCTGCACCTGCGGCGGCACGCTGAACGTCACCGCGTCCACCGCGGCCAGCAGCGCGTCGTAGTCGGCGAACGTCTCGGTGCCGTGGGCGGCGGCCACCGCCGCGGCCTTCGCCGGGTCCCGCCCCCACACCCCGACCAGCTCGGTGTCCGGGTGCCCGGCCAGGCCGGCGGCATGCACCTCCCGGGCCCAGTAACCGGTCCCGACGACCCCAAACCTCAGCCGCTGCGCCATCCCGGCCCACCCCCTCGCCGGCCCCGAACAACGCCGCGCCCCGCCGCCCGGAGCCGCCAGGCCACCCTAGCCGCGATCGGGCAGGTGATGACGCGGTCACACCGTTCTGCGCCCCGAGGCACCCGTAGCCGCCGGGCGACCTGACACTCTTGCCGGCTATGCCCGTTCCGCCCGATCCGGCTGCCACTGAGACAGCAGAAGACGGTACGGACCGTCGAAGCCTGAGCCGACTCCGTTTCGTCCCGGTGCATGTGTGGAGAGTCACCGAACTGCCGGCCCGTGGATCCGTGAATGAGGTGGAGCTACCGAACGTGTTCGCTCGGTCCGCTGGCGGGTTCGCCGCCCGCCGCCGTTGCCCGAATGGCCGTTCCGCGCGACATAACGGCTGTCTACGCTGGACGGGGTGGCGCCCTGGGGTGCCACCGGCAGATCGGGAGGGGTCAGTCCGTTGATCATTTGGGGTCTCAGGGTCTTCTACTTCGGTAGAGTGACGCAGGGTGTGTTCCACTGCCCGGAATGTGGCGGCGACCGGCATTACAGCCACAAGATTGGACGCCGCTGGTTCACGCTGTTCTTCGTCCCGGTGATCCCGCTGAACGTGGTCGCCGATGTGGTCCAGTGTGGCACCTGCAGCATCCGTTACACCATGAATGTCCTCAATGTGCCGACCAGTCGCCAGCTCGAGCTCGCGTACCCGGTCGCGGTGTCCGCGGCGGTGTCGCTGGTGATGCACGCCGGCGGCGTCGGCAGCGCGCTCGCCAGCGCCCGGGCGGTCGATGCGGTTCGGCTGGCCGGTGGCGAGGCCTACAGCCAGGCCTCGCTGCACGCGGAGATGACCCAGCCCGCGCAGACGGTGCGCCAGCGACTGGCCGCGGCCGGCGGTTGCCTCGCCCCCGAGGCCCGGGAGCGGGTGCTCGCCGAAGCCACCCGGGTCGCGCTCGCCGACGCCCCGCTGACCGGGGAGGAGCGCAGCGCGCTCGCCGTCATCGGCCAGACTCTCGACCTCACCGCGGCCCAGATCCACGGCGTGATCAACATCGTCGAGCAGAGCGGCGCGCACCCGTAGCCGGGGTCAGCGGTCGGTCAGCGGTGCCGCGATAGGCGGCCAACCGCTCGGTCAACGCCGTTCCCTGCGTTCGCGATCTTCCACGGTCGCCGACGTCGCTCCGGACGCCAGCGACCGCTACGTCCGCAGCAGCCGGCGAACCAGCTGACGCCCACCACCGACCGGCGCCCCATGCCCGCCCGGCGAGCACAGCAGAACCTACCGGTCCGCACCCCCGCACCCCCTTCCGCAACCTACGCGCCAAGACCCTGCCGTAACCCGGCGGTCAGCTGCGGATGAGCCGCTCGGCATGCGCCGCCTCGGTGGCGCGGACCGTACCGGGGCGGGCGTTGCGCAGCTGCCAGCGGGTCGTGAGGCCGTCCGGTCCGTCCAGCCGGGCCCCGGACAGGGCGGCCTCGATCCGCGCGCGGACCTCGGCCTCGGCGGTGGGTTCGGCGGCGAACAGCACCCGCAGGCGCACCACATCGCCGCGGCGCCGGGTGGCGGTGTGGTGCGGGGCCAGCGGGCAGGGCGGCGGGTGCTCCCAGTGCCCGCACAGCGCGACGGTGATGGCGGCGCCGGGTGCCCGGGGATCGCCGCCGGGGTCGAGGACCACGACCGCGTCATGGGCGTAGGCGTGCCGCATCCGTCGAGTATCAACCCGCCCCGACCCGGTCATCCACCTGCCCGGAGGCGAAACGCCGAGTTACCGCAAATCAGGATATGCGATCTATATCTGATGCGCCGCCTTTGTCCTCAGCCGGGTGGGAGTGTCCGTACTCATGCGTGCCTGCCGGTGCTCGGCACACCTGGTCCATTCCAGTT
>JBKOWA010000021.1:0-3189 GCA_046724155.1 Actinomycetota bacterium | reverse complement strand
GCACGCCATGGCTTGGCGTGCCGCGCCCGCGGTCACTGCGCCGCGGCGAGTCGGGCCGGCGGGTCAGCCGGTCACGGCGACCAGCGTGCTGCCCACGACCGAGGAGCCGTCGCTGAACGACAGCCGGCCGAGGTAGCGGGTGCCCGCGGTCAGCCCGGTCCAGGAGGCGGTGAGCTGGATCGGGGACCCGATCGCCGCCGGTGTGCTGCCCGGCGACACGGTCAGGTTGCCGGCGGCCGTGGTGCCCAGTGGCCACGCGAATGCGCTCACCGGCTGGCTGGTCACCCCCGAGGCGAGGGCGAACAGGTCGACGTACAGGTCGTAGTCGCCCGCGGCCGGGTTGGCCAGGTCGACCCGTTCCTCGCCGGTGGGGCCGGTGCTCGACCTGACCAGCGTGGTGGTGCCGCCCTGGTAGACGTACAGGTCGATGTCGGTGCCCGCCGGTACGTCAGCGTCGAAGGTGGCGAACCGGGCCAGCGTGGTGCCCGCCGGCACGCTCACCGTGAACTTCGCGGTGTGCGCACCGGGCTGCGGGTCCGTCACCGGGAACGCGGCGCCGCTGGGGTCGGACAGCGTGGCCTGGTTCACCACCGCCGGCTCCAGGCCGGCCACCGAGGTGGACAGCGTGCCGTTGAAGCCCGGGTTCACCGTGAAGCCGGCCGAGCCGGCCGTGCCGGTCCCGTTCACCTGTGCCGGAGCCCCGATCGCCACCGGCCGCAGCGCGAGCTGGCTGTGCACGGTGTGCGTCCCGTCCTGCCAGTCCAGCGAGCCGAAGGCGTACGCCCCGAACGGCGCGGTGGTGCGGGTGAACGTCACCTGGTACTGCCGGATCCAGCCGGGCGCCAGGTACAGCTTGCTCGGCGTCACCGTGGCGGTGAAGCCGGGCGGCGCGGTGATGGCCGCCTGGTACGTGCGGGCGTGCCCTTCCACGTTGGTGACCGTGCGGGTGACCGTCTGGGTGCCGACGAGGTCGCCGACCGCGATGTTCGGGGTGTTGAAGTCGCTCGGGTCGGCGCTCCCGTACGTCTGGCAGGCCGAGCTGCCGAGGGCGAGCTGGCCGCTGCCGCACAGGTACTGCACCCAGTCGGTGAAGTCGCTGTCGTACACCAGCCCCGGGTCCATCGCGCTGTTGGCGTCGACGTGGCCGGACCCGTAGTCGAACGCGCCGGCCGAGCCGCCGGTGTCGCGGGCGATCGGGTTGCCCTTGTTGTTCACCCGGGACGCGGTGGTCAGCAGCGCCGACTTGATCATCATCGGCGTCCAGTCGGGGTGCAGCTGCATGAACAGCGCGGCGATGCCGGTGATGTGCGGGGCGGACATCGAGGTGCCGGACAGGAAGTCGAAGTCGCGGCCCTGCCCGTGGGGGGAGACCGCGGCCAGCACGTCCACGCCGGGCGCCATGATGTCCGGCTTGAGCAGGTCGCCGCCGCCGGCGATGGCCGGGCCGCGGGAGGAGAAGCTGGCCACGAACGGCGCCTCGGCGCCGGTCACCTTCACCCCGGCCGAGAACGACGCGGTGGGGCTGGCGGTGCCGCTCACGTACGCCTTGATGGCCGCGCCGTCGGTGTCGCTGACGTGCACGGTCGGCACCGAGTGGAAGTCGGCGTTCAGCGAGTTCGGGCTGGTGTTGGCGAGCACCATGCCGACGCCGCCGGCCTCCTTGACCGCTTTGCTCTTGTCCACCCGGTCGTTGGTGCCGCGGTCGCAGACCACGATCTTGCCGGCGACCTTGGCCGGGTCGAGGAAGCCCTCGGGGTGCGCGGGGTCCCACTCCCGGGAGAAGCACAGCCGGACGCTGGTGGCGTTCGCGCCGTCCAGCCCGACGGTCGTGGACAGCGCGATCGGGCTGCTCGGCACCGCGGCGCCGAGGCCGGCACCGGTGTAGCTTGCACCGTTACCGAGGGTCACCGTGGCCCGGAATGCCCGGTCGTGGGTGCCGGCCGCGACGGTGGTGAGCCACGGGGAGTTGTGCGCGACGGTCTGGGCGGTGGGCCCGTTGTTGCCGGCGGAGGTGGAGACGAAGACGCCGGCGTCGGCGGCGAACAGGAACGCGATCTCGACCGGGTCGACGTTGCTGGTCGTGCTGCCGGAGATGGAGTAGTTGATCGCGTCCACGCCGTCGCTGGTGGCGTCCTCGATGGCCTGCACCAGGTCGGCGGTGTTGCCGCTGGCGTTCGAGCGGGTGTGCCACAGCGCCTTGTAGACCGCGATCCGGGCCGCGGGCGCCATGCCGCTGCCGTAGCCGAGCAGGTTGCCGTCGACCACGAACGGGGTGTGGTAGTTGCCGGCCGCCGTGGACGCGGTGTGCGAGCCGTGCCCGTTGATGTCCCGCGGCGAGGCGACCTCGTCCACGAACGGGGCCTGGTGGATCGCCTCGTCGCCGCCGAAGCCCGCGTTGTAGAAGCGCGCGCCGACGATCTTGTTGCTGCAGTTGTCGGCGGTCCACTGCTCGCCGGTGACACAGGTGCCGTGCCAGCCGTCGAGCTTCTTGGGGTCGGCCAGCGGGGCGAACGACGGGTTCTCGGGCCAGAGCCCGCTGTCGATGTCGCCGACCACCAGGCTCTGGCCGCCACCGGCCTTGGCCGGGCCGCCGAGCTGGCTCCAGATGCTGTCGGCCGCGTCCAGGCCGAGGAACGTGGGCGTGCTGACCGTGTCCGCCTGCCGGATCTCATTCTTGGTGACCGACAGCACGCCGGCCGTCTTGGCCAGCTGGGCGGCCTTGGTGGCACTCATCTGCGCAGCGAACCCGTTGAAGGTCGCGGAGTAGTCGTAGATCTTGGCAACGTTGCCGACGCTGGAGATCACCGCGTCGTGCCTGCTCTTCAGGTACGTCCGGTAGCGCCGAACCTGCGCCGAGCCGGCGTCCAACTTGGTGCCCTTGGCCGGCCGGGTGGCCCCGTAGCCGGGGACCGTACCGGTGTAGCCGGCAGCGGGCAGCTCCGACAGCTGGACGATGTAGGTGGCTGTCGACTCCTTCGGCGCAGGCGCTGCGCCGACAGAGCTTGGGATCGCAGCGGCGATGCCGACCACCAGGCCGGCGCCGCCGAGCAGGGCGACCACGCGGCGCTGCGTCAGTCGCACAGGGAATCTGGACACTCTTGTGCCCTTTCTGTTGTAAGTTCGCCCCTCGCGATGGGCCTACCCGTGGGCCCACAACCTGCGCCAGTATGCTGCGGGCCTCGACAGAAC
>JBKOWA010000033.1:0-3638 GCA_046724155.1 Actinomycetota bacterium | reverse complement strand
GTCATGGAGTTCGACGAGAACGCCCAGCTGGATACCTCGCAGATCTCGGACCAGCGGTCCGGCGGCGGCATGCTGAGCGGCCTCCCCGGGGGTCTGGCGATCGGGGGCGGCGGGCTGGGCATCGTCGGCCTGCTGGTGCTGCTGCTCGTCAACGTGCTGGGCGGCGGCGGGTCCGGCGGCGGAGGCGGTGGGCTCGGCGGTCTCCTCAACGGCAACGACTCGGGCGCGGTCTCCGCCGACAACTCCGAGCTTCGCCAGGAGTGCCGGACCGGTGCGGACGCGAACACGAACGAGACCTGCGCCAACGTGGCCGTGGTGAACAGCGTGCAGGCGTTCTGGACGGAGTACTTCGCCCAGCAGGGCCAGCAGTACCGCCCGGCCAACACGGTCTTCTACCGGGGCGCCACCCAGACCGGCTGCGGCCAGGCCACCAGCGAGGTCGGCCCGTTCTACTGCCCGGTCGACCGGTACGTCTACATCGACCTGGGGTTCTACCAGGATCTGCGCACCAAGCTCGGCGCGAAGGGCGGCCGGTTCGCCGAGGCGTACGTGCTGGCGCACGAGTACGGCCACCACGTCCAGGACCTGCTCGGCACGCTCGCCAAGGTGGACCAGTCCGGCGACCGGCAGGGGGCGACCAGCCAGTCGGTGCGGCTGGAGCTGCAGGCCGACTGCCTGGCCGGGGTGTGGGCGAGGCACGCCTCCGGGCCGGGCAAGCTGATCAAGTCGATCACCCAGCAGGACATAGCCGAGGGGCTGGACGCGGCGGCGGCGGTCGGCGACGACCGGATCCAGCAGCGGGCCCAGGGCCGGGTGAACCCCGACTCGTGGACCCACGGCTCGTCAGAGGAACGGCAGCGGTGGTTCACCGCCGGATACCGCGGCGGCACCGTCGAGTCCTGCGACACGTTCTCCGGCGCCATCTGACCGCCCCGGCGCCGATCCGACCTCCGGGCGATCCGACCTCCGGGCGATCCGACCTCCGGGCGATCCGACCTCCGGGCGATCCGACCTCCGGGCGATCCGACCTCCGCCGGGGTCGGCTGGCCGGCTCAGCCGAGCAGCCGCACCAGCTCCGGTTGCCGGCAGCCCACCACGGCGCCGACCACCCTCCAGGCCGGGTCTGACCAGCCGAGCACCGCGTAGCCCCGCCAGCTCGCGCCGTCCGTCAGCGCCAGCGAGACGTCGATCTCGGCCAACGTGTCGAGGCTGGCCAGCCCGAGCTTGACCAGCGCCTCCTTGCGGACCCAGAGCCGGGCGAAGGCGCTGCCCGGGTCGCCGGAACCGGCGAGCAGGGCCAGCTCGGCGGGGGTGAGCACGGTGCCGGCCAGCTCGCTGGCCCGGTCCGGGTCCGGCACCCGTTCGACATCCACCGCGATGTCCTCGGTGTCCGCCGCGGCGGCCACGTACCCCCTGGTGTGGGCCAGGCTCAGCCGCAGCTCCGGCGCCTGCGCCACGCTCGGCCGCCCGTGCCCGGTGCGGCCGCACTCGGGGCAGTGCTGCACCACGGTCAGCCGGTCCGGGCTGGCCCCGAGCAGCAACCCGGCGCAGCGCCGGACCAGCACGTGCGCCGCGATGTAGTCGGCCCGGTCGCCGGCGCGAACCAGGGCTGCGGCGCGGTCCTGCTCGGCGCGGGTCAGCCACCCCGTCGCACCCGCCGGCAGCTCGACCGCGGCAGTGCTGCCGGCGAGCAGGACGCCGGCCGGTACCGCGGCGCGGTCGGGCACCCGGGCATCCTCGGTGGTCGGCGCCGGTGGGCGCAAATGCTGCCGCGGTGGCCGGCCAGGACCGCGGTTCAGCCAGCGCAGGCCGGCTGCCGGCGGTCTCCGCCGGCCCGCGCGGTCAGCGGTCCCGGTCAGAAGTCGACGTGGGCGATCACCGGGCGGTGGTCGGAGCTCGGGGCGTTCCGCCGGGCGGACGGGTCGTCGGTGACCGACGGCGGCTGCGCCCCGGGAACGCGCACCGTCCGGACCCGGCCGCGCAGGTTGTGGCTGACCAGGACGTGGTCGATCAGCTCGCGCTGCCCACGGTAGACCCGGGTGAACCGCTCGTCCGGCGGGATCAGCGGCGCCAGGTTCCACAGCCGGCTCGCGTCGCCCTTGTCCGGCACGTCGGCGCCGGGAGTGCCGATCTCCGAGCCGGGCGGGCCCAGCAGGATCTGCGTACTGGCGGCCTGCGGCTCGTCGTTGAGGTCGCCGAGCACGGCCACCGACCGGGTGCGCCCCTCGCCGTCCAGCAGCGCGTCGGCCAGCCCCCGCACGGTCACCGCCTCGGCGGCGCGGCGATACAGCGCATACCCCGCGTACCGGGCCCGCTCGCCCTCGTTGCGCGGTGCGAACCGGGGCCGCCCGTCCGGGCCGGCCGGGAAGCTCAGCAGCTTGGACTTCAGGTGGCAGGAGGCCAGCACGAACTCCCGGCCGGGCGCCGGTTCGACCCGGACGGCCAGCACCCCGCGGCTGGTCGAGCTGCGCCGGTGGCTCGCGTCATCGTCCTGGACCGGTGCCACCGGAGGGGGGAACGACGACACGTCGGCCAGCACGGTGAGCGGCAGCCGGGACAGGAAGCCGACCCGGATCGGGTGGTCGGGCTCGACGTGGTCGGACAGCTCGGTGTGCCACTCGCCGGGCAGCATCTTGACCAGGTCGGCGAGCGCGCCCGGGTCGCCGACCTCCTGCAGCGCCAGCACGTCGGGAGCCGCCGCGGTGATCGTCCCGGCCAGCCCGGCGAGCTTCGCGCGGTACGCCGCGTCGTCCTTGGGCCCGAACGGCCCGCCCGGCCGGAACAGGTTCTCCACGTTCCAGGTGCCGAACACCGTCGTCATGCTGCCTCCCCCTCGCCGTGCCCTGGTCCGGTGCCGGCTGGTCCCCTGTCGGTTGGCCTTCGGCCGGCTGGCATAACGCAGATGACGGGCGACGCCGCCCTGATACCCGCACGGCCGACACCGCTCAGCGTAGGTACCGCTCGGCCCCGGGACCGCCCGGCGCGCCGCACCGGCTCGGCCCGGCGATACTGCACGGATGCGGATCGGAACATCCCTGCGCAGTTGGTACGGAGTGGACGAGGTGCGGCTGGGCGCCAGCTGGATGGTGGCCCGCGCCCGGGCCGCCCGGGAGGCCGGCCTGGAGTCGCTGTTCCTCGGCGACCATCATGTGACCGGCGGGCCGTACTACCAGAACGTGCCGATGCTCGGCCGGCTCACCGCGGAGTGGGGCGACCGGACCTTCGGGGCACTTTTCCTGCTGCCGCTGTGGCACCCCGTGCTGCTGGCCGAGCAGGTCGGCACGCTGGCCGCGCTGGCAGACGGGCCGTTCGTACTGCAGTGTGCGGTGGGCGGCGACCAGCGCCAGTTCGCCGGCATGGGCGCCACGCTGCGGGACCGGGCGCGGGAGTTCGAGGCCCGGCTGGAGGCGGTACGCGGGCTGCTGGCCGGCGAGGAGGTGGCCGGCGCGCGGGTCGGGCCGCTGCCGCCGAAGCCGGTCCCGGTCTGGGTCGGCGGCTCCGCGGAACGGGCCATCGACCGCGCGGCCCGGCTCGGCGACGGCTGGATCGCCGCGCCCGAGCACCCGCTGGCCACCGTCGTCGAGCAGCTGCACACCTACCGCGAGGCGTGCGCCCGGCACGGCCGCCCGGTCGGGGCC
>JBKOWA010000321.1:0-5255 GCA_046724155.1 Actinomycetota bacterium | reverse complement strand
GTCTGCACCCACCATCCGTCCTCGGTGCGGGCGATGGTGTGGCTCATGACGACATCGCCTTCACCATCGCGCGCAGCGCCGCCAGGTCGATGTCGTTGCCCTGCTCGGTCAACGCCCTGATCGCGGCGATGGCGGTCGCCGGCTCGCGGGCGCCGAGGAAGTCCCGGGTCGCCTTCGGGCCCCACTGCGCCAGGCCGCTGGCCGACATCGGCGCCCAGCCCGGCTCGACGGTCGCGTCGAACACGTCCCCGTCGGTGTAGTGCTCGAACATCAGGCCGCCCCGGTCGCGCCAGTAGTCGAAGATCTGGCTGCCCTGGATGTGCCGGCCGATCCCCCAGGAGTGCCGGTAGCCACGCTCGCGGAGGAATTCGCCGCCGGCCGCGACCTCGTCGAGGTCGGTGAGCTGGTACGCCGAGTGCAGGTAGCCGGTCGCCGGCCGCAGTGAGACCGCGAGGGTGTGGTGGTCGCTCGGGACGCTGCCGAGGTCGCACCGGATGAACGCCATCGCCGGCCCGCGGTCGCGCAGCCCGTCGAGGTAGAGGAAGTCGCTGACGATCAGGCCGAGCGTGTCGAGGTACCAGTCGAGCGTCGCGCCGAACCGGGTGGTGCCGAGCACGACGTGGCCGAGCCGCTCGATCTCGGCGGCGCGCCGCGGCGGCCGCTGCGTCGCGTTCACGCGCGGGCGGCCGGTCCCGACGTTGAGCGGGAGCGGCGGGTGCTGCGGGAGGGCGGCCAGCTCGGGCGTGCCGTGGGCGACCGTGACCGGGAAGCCGCTGGGGTCCGTCAGGCGCACCGCCGCGCCGGTGCCGGTGCCGGTCGAGGTCGCGGTGACCCCGAACGCCCGGGCGAGGCGGTCGATGTCGGAACGGTCGGGGACGGCGAAGGCGGGGCCGACGAAACGCGAGCGCGGGCCGCGGCGCACCACCAGGCACTCCGGGCCGGCCCAGCGCCCGCGCAGCCGGAGCGTGTCCGGCGTCCGGGCGGCGACGGCGAAGCCGAAGTCGACGAGGAATTGCTCCGCCTGCGCCAGGTCGGGCTGCTCGAACTCCAACCACGCCAGCCGGCTGACCTTGACGACGGGGTTCTTCGACCGGCCGGCGTGCTCGCCCCGCCGGGCGCCGGTGTCGCTGTGCAGCGAGCGGTGCGGGTCCACCGGCTTCGCGTGGCGCTGGGATGAGGCGACGTTGCTCGCCATGGCGACTCCTCACAACTGATGTTTACGTCAATACTGAGACCCACTATCAGCTCTGAACGCGGTCTCGTCAAGGGTTACCGGTGCCGACCGGCGCACCGGGTGACCTTCGACTCGGTCGGCGCGCCGGGTGTCGGCTTGGGCGGCGGGCACCGTTCGGCCGGCCGGAGCCGGTGGCGGGTGTCCGGCGGCGCGTGGACGGGCGCCGTTCCTCAGTTGGCGATCACCGGTAGGTCGTGGCGATGGCGACAGGGTCGGCGACGAGCCGGATGGTCGGGTCGAGTAAGCGAACCAGCCCGGACTGCCGCGTCGCTCCGCTCACAGGAACCGTCCTGAGCCCGCCCCAGCCGTGGCGGCTCCGGTCACCGGTCCGGGGTGCTGCCGGGGCCGTAGCGGTGGCGGAACAGCAGGTACGCGATCCCTCCGGCCGGCAGCGGGAGCCAGTACGCGACGATGCGGTAGAGCAGGGTGGCGGTCAGCGCGCCGGTGGCCGGGACGCCGGCGAGGGTGAGGGTCCCGACCAGGCCGGCCTCGACGAAGCCGAGCCCGCCGGGCGTACGGACCGGCTCATGGCCTGGCGCCAGGCCTGCCGCCGCGCCACCGCCCGGACCCTGGTGTGCTCCGCCCTACCAGCCCGAGATGTCGGGCAGAGTGCGGCCGGCGATCCGCTTGGCGTCCCGGGCGGGAACGCCGAGCATGCGCAGGAGGGCCTCGGCGAACTGGTCGACCGCGCTCTGGTCGATCTCGCCCGGGCGGCGCTGGTGGACGCGCAGCAGCCCGAGCAGACCGCCGGCCACGGCGGTGAGGGCGACTTCGGCGTCGGGGACGGTGAAGCGTCCGGTGGCGCAGCCGGCCTCGATGTCGCGGCGGGCCCGGGGGGCCAAGCCGTGGGGGACGTCCAGGAGGTCCAGGCCGGCGCCGGTGATGAACCGGGCGAGGTCGGGGTGGGTCCACCCGAGCCGGCCGGAGATGCGGAAGGAAGCCGCGAACACCGCGGCGGGGTCCTCGATGCCGGCGCAGGCCTGGTCCATCATCTGGCCCCAGCGTTCCAGCACTTCCTCCGACGCGGTGCGGAACAGCTGGTCCTTGCTCTCGAAGTGGTTGTAGAAGGACCCGAACCCGATGTCGGCCGCTTCGGTGATCTCCTGGATGCTGGCGCGTTCGCCGCGGCCCTCGGCGATCAGCCTGGCGGCCGCGTCGATGAGGGCCTGGCGGGTGCGTGCCTTGCGCCGGTCCAGCCGGGTCGCTGCGGGTGCCTTGCCTGTCGCTGCCGTCTGTGCCATCAGGACCCTCCTGCTGTCCGCACCACGATAACCGCGCGCCCAGGGCGGGACGGTGCCAGGCCGGCGGTTCCCGGGGCCTGAGCGGTTGTGTCCCATCCCACTTGACGTAACCGACCGTCAAGACTGATACTTCATCTCAGAAATGAGAATAGCTGCCAGATGATGTCCAGGGCAAGGAGACAGGACCGGGACGAGCCCCGGCCGCTGCCGACCAACCCCTGATGGGAGGCCGTTCATGTTCGTCACCCTGTCCCTGCTGCTGGTCGCGGTGTGCCTGGTCCCGGCCGCCGCGAAGCTGACCGGCCAGCCGGCGATGCGCCAGGCCGCCGCCCACTTCGGCATCGCCTGGTCCCGCTACCGGCTCATCGGGGTGGCCGAGCTGGCCGCCGCGGCGGGCGTCCTCATCGGCCTGGTCTGGCGGCCAGCGGGCCCGGCCGCCGGCGCCGGCATGACGCTGCTCCTGCTCGGCGCCCTGGCCACCCACCGCCGGGCCCACGACAGCCTGCGCCGGGCGGTGCCCGCGCTGGTCGCGCTCGCGGTGTCCGTCGCCTACCTCGCCGTCGCCTGAACGCCCCCGGATTCGGGCCCAAGGACCCTGCCGTTCCTGCCCGCACATTCCGACCATCGGAGGTGACCGTGCCCGGGTGGCGCCGACCCAGCGGGTGGTCGATGCGGTCACCCGGGGCCGCAGTGCCATGACGCAGCCCGCCCCGGCTGGTTCGCCGCCAGGAGCGGTCCAGACAGCAGACAAGACGAGCGATGCCTCGCCGGACCCCGAAGACGAGGATCGGGCCGCGGGGCAACGAGCCAGAGGAGGTAGCAGTGACCAGCACAGCACCGCCCAGGGACGGGCTACAGGACGCCCTGCGGGCGGAGGTACGGCAGGTGTCGGGGATCTGGTGGTGGTTCCTGGCCCTCGGGGTCGGCTGGACCGGCCTGGGCATGTTCGTCCTGTCCTACCGGGTCGGCAGCCTGGCCGCCGTGGCCGCGCTCATCGGCGTGACCTTCCTGTTCGGCGGGATCGCCCAGCTCGCGGCGGCCAGCCAGGTCCGCACCTGGCGCTGGCTGCTGATCGTCGCCGGCATCGCGGGCGTGGCCGCCGGGATCGTGGCGTTCGCCTGGCCGGACGTCACGCTCTACGTGGTGTCCATCCTGGTGGCCTGGTATCTGGTCTTCTCCGGCGTCGTCCACGTGGTCAGCGCGCTGGCCGGCCCCAAGCTGCTGTGGTGGTGGAGCCGGCTGCTGCTCGGGATCGCCGAGCTGGTCCTGGGGATCTGGGCGGTCCGCTCCTGGGAGCGGTCGCTGCTCACCCTGGTCACCCTCGTCGGGGTGTGGGCGATCTGCCACGGCGTGACCGAGATCGCCGCCGCCATCGCCGTGCGCCAGGCCGGCAAGGACGCGGAGCGGCTGGTCGAACTGACCCCGCCCGTCCGTTCCTGACCGGACCATCCACTCCACCGACAATCCGCCACACCACTGATGTCCTCATCAATGCACTGCAGACAAGGAGAACCTCATGACCGCCATCGAGTCCGTTGCCATCGTCCGGTTCCCGCAGTCCAGCCAGGCGTACCAGGCGCTGAGCGAGCTGCGCGAGCTGAACGAGAGCCTGGCCAGCCTGGAGGTGCGCAGCGCCGCACTGGTCGAGCGCACCCCCGACGGCGCACTGCGCGTGCCGGAGCAGAGCGACGCGGTCATCGGCGTCGGCACCGCCACGGGCGGGCTGCTCGGCATGGTCGTCGGCGTGCTGGGCGGCCCGCTCGGCGTGCTGCTCGGCTTCGGCACCGGCGCCCTGATCGGCGGGGCGTTCGACGTCGACCGGGCGGTCGGGGTGGACAGCACGCTGTCCGTGCTGTCCGCGCAGGTCCCGCCCGGCAGCACCGCCCTGATCGTCGACACGGTCGAGGAGACCCCGGAGCCGCTCGACCAGCTCGCCGCCCGCTTCGGCGCCACCGTCGAGCGCCAGCCGGCCGCGCAGGTGGCCGCCGAGGTCGAAGCCGCCGAGGAGGCAGCCGAGGCGGCGCAGAAGGAAGCCGACCGCGTGCTGCGCGAGCGCCGGCACGCCGCGGCCCACGCGAAGTTCGACACGGTCAAGGACAAGCTGCACCACCGCTGACCCTCCGGTGACCACCGCCGACCACAGCAGCGACGACATGCCGACGCGGCACCCGCGGACCGCCGGACCGACCGGCGGCCGGGGAATGACCGCGGGGGGTCAGGGAGGGAGAGCCACGATGAGCACGCCGGCACGCGGCAGCAGCGCCGACCACGCCGGGTGGCTGGGCGAGCTGCGCGCGCTGACCGACGCGGTGGACCGGGCCGGTTACGACGCCGTCGCGGGCACCGCGACGCCCCGGCTGGACCGGCTGCTGGTCGGCGCATCCACCGCGGCGAACTACTCCCGGCTCTGGCTGGTGACCGCCGCCGCCCTGGCCGTGGCCGGCGGCGACCGGGGGCGCCGGGCGGCCCGCCAGGGAGTGCTGGCCATCGCGCTCACCTCGGCGCTGACCAACCTGGTCCTGAAACCCCTGGCCGGCAGGCAGCGGCCGGCCCGCTCCGGCGGTCGTCCCGGGCCCGACACCCGCCGGGTGCGGCGGCCGGTCACCACGTCGTTCCCGTCCGGCCACGCCGCGTCCGCGTTCGCGTTCGCCACCGCCGTAGGGGAGGCGGCGCCCGGCCTGCGGCTGCCGCTGCACCTGGCTGCCGCGACCGTCGCCTACTCGCGGGTCCACAACGGCGTGCACTACCCGTCCGACGTCGCCGCCGGGGCGGCCGTCGGC
>JBKOWA010000390.1:0-3041 GCA_046724155.1 Actinomycetota bacterium | reverse complement strand
ACGCGGCCCTGGTCCGGTCGCCCAGCACCTGGGTGGCCGCGTCGGCCGCCCGGTCCGTCAGCGGCGGCTCGACCAGCAACCGGTCCAGGGTGTCGAGCAGGGCGAAGTAGCGCTGCCCGGACAGGGTGGCAGCCACCGCCGCCATCGCCTCCCGCTGCCGCCCGGCCAGCGTGCTCCGCACCCGGGCCGTGACCGGCCCCAGCACCAGCTCCGGCGGCTCGGCCCGGATCGTGGCGAGCAGCTCCTCCGCCATCACCTCGGTGTCCCGGGCACCGCCCAGCACGCCGCCGAGCCACTTCAGCTCGTCCCGTATCGGGTCGGTCTCCAACCGGTCGAACACCGGCCGGAACGTGGCGAGCGCGCTGCGCAGCCGGCGGGTGGTGACCCGCATCTGGTGCACCGAGTCCGGCTCCCCGCCCCGCACCGCGATGTCCCACGAGTGCAGCGCCGCCACCTGCTCGCCCAGGTACTCCAGGACGGCCGCGGCCGCCGACCTGGCGGGTGGAGAAGGTCGCTGCGGCGGCTCGGGGAGCCGCCCGCCCAGGGCACGGCTCAGCTTCGAGGGGCTGGAGCTCGGCGTGGCACCGGCATCCATCAGGAGCTTCCGGGCCCCGGACAGCACCGTGCGGCCGCCCTCGACCAGCTCGACCTCCACCTCCCGCCAGGACATCACCGTCGCTCCCGCGCCGACGCTCCGGTCGATCCCGGACGCGGTCACGGTGTCGTCGGCGACCTCGGCGAGCACCGTGCCGTCCGAGCCGAGCAACCGGTACACCACCCGCCGGGTGGCCAGCTCGGCAACAGGCACCAGCTCGCTGCCCCGGGTGTACACCTCGACCCGGTTCCGCAGCTCGGCGGGAGGTGTGCGCACCCCCGACCCCAGCGGAAGCCGCACCTCGGTCCGCTGCTCGGGCCCGACCGGCAGCTTCAAGTGCCAGCCGGCATCGGTCCCGCCAGAACGCCGCCGCAGGGTCACCGAGTTCCCAGCGAGCCGCAGGTCGGTGGTGTCGTAGTAGGTGGCGGCGAGCTCCAGCTCGTGCGGGGCCGTCACCTGCCCTACCCCGGGCAACCCGGTCAGGTCCGGCATCTGGTATCCCGGACCTACCTCATACTTCTGCTCAATCTCACGCGTGGTCACGGCCATCCCCCGATGGTGCTCCCACGGACCGCCTGCTCGCACCTCCGGGTGCTGGGGGTTTTGCCGCCAGCGGGCCGGGACAGGTCGAATGCTGCCGGGACGCATGGTGGCGCGTTGACCAGGAAGAAGCGGGGAGCTGCAGTGGACCGGCCGATCTGGATGCCGGAGGAGTTCGACCCCGACCGGCCGAACGCCGCCCGGGTCTACGACTACTTCCTGGGTGGCTCGCACAACCTCGCCGCCGACCGGGAGATGGCCGCCCGGATCCTCGCCGCGGTACCCGACTCGGCGCTGGTCGTCCAGGCGAACCGGGCGTTCCTGCGGCGCGCGGTGCTGTACTGCGTCGAGGCCGGGGTCCGGCAGTTCCTCGACCTGGGATCGGGCATCCCGACGGTCGGGAACGTGCACGAGGTGGCGCAGCGGGCCGCGCCGGACAGCCGGGTGGTCTACGTCGACATCGAGCCGGTGGCGGTGGCCCACTCGAGGGCGATCCTGGCGGGCAACGGCCGGGTGGCGGTGCTGCAGGCGGACATCCGCGACCCGGACCGGATCCTGGGCGACCCGGTGCTGCAGGGGCTGCTGGACCTGACCCGGCCGGTGGCCGTGCTGATGGTGGCGGTACTGCCGTTCGTCGACGACGCGGCCGATCCGTGGGGGATCGCGGCCCGGTACCGGGACGCCGTCAGCAGCGGCAGCTACCTGGCGATCTCGCACCTCACCGCCGATAACCGGCCGCAGGAGATCGGCATGCTGGCCGAGCGCTACCGCAGCACCACGACCCCGATCGCCGTGCGCCCGCGCGACCAGATAGCTCGCTTCTTCACCGGGCTCGAGATGGTGGACCCAGGGGTGGTGTTCGTCCAGCAGTGGCGGCCCGACTGGCTGGGCGAGGTCGAGGGCCACCCCGAGTGGTCGTGCGTCTACTGCGGCGTCGGACGCAAACCGTGAGCGGGCAGCGAGCGATGGGCAGGGTAGCCGTCCGGACGCGGGCGCCGAGCGCCAGCGGGGGTTTCGCATGAGCAGGACGAGTAGGCCGGCCGGCAACGCCAGCGGCATCGGTGCCAGCACCGGGCGGAACGGCCTGTCCGGTTGCGTACGCGAGCTGGTGCGGGCGACCGCCGGGACCGGGTACGTGCCGCTGAGCCCGGTCGAGGTGGAGGAGCTGCTGCGCGGTCTGGTCGGCAGGCTGGTCGACGCCCTGTTCGCCGAGCCGTTCCAGATCAGGCCCGGCGACGAGTTCGGGCACGCCCTGGTGGAGGCCGACTTCCTGGCACCGGAGATGCTGGGCCGCACCGTGCAGACCCTCGGTGGGCGGCTGCTGTCCGATCTCGGCGCGGACTCCGCCGAGCTGCGCCGGAGGCTGGCGGCCCTGCTGGGCGGGGTGTCGGCCGGGTACGCACGCGGCCTGCGGGACCGGGCCCGCAACGAGCAGGAGTCGCTCGCCCGGACCATGGTCCGCGCCCAGCACCTGGCGGAGAAGGCGGTGCGGGACAGCGAGCAGCGCCGGTGGTGGGAGGCCCGGCACGACTCGCTGACCGGGCTGGCAAACCGGGCGCTGTTCACCGAGCAGCTGGCGGCGCTCCTGACCGGTCCCGAGGGCGCGGCGGAGCCTGCCCTGTGCCTGCTCGCGGTGGACCGGTTCACCGCGATCAACGACTGCCTCGGCCACGATGCCGGGGACACGCTGCTGGTTGCCGTGGCCCGCCGGCTGGCGGACCATCTCGGCCCGGCCGGGCACCTGCTGGCCCGGACCGGCACCGCCGAGTTCGCGATCCTGGCGACCGGCATGTCCCGCGCCGAGGACGTGGACGAGGTCGCCGAGCATGCGATCGCGACGCTCGACCTGCCGTTCGCCGTCGGGACGCACCGCCTGCGGATCGCGGCCAGCGGGGGCGTCGTGCAC
>JBKOWA010000607.1:0-1939 GCA_046724155.1 Actinomycetota bacterium | reverse complement strand
CCTGTACGAGGGCCACCCGCCGGCGGTGGTCACCCACCCGGCGCGCGTCGCGGTGGCCGCCGGCTGCCGGGTCGTGGTGCTCACCAACGCCGCCGGCGGCATCGACCCGCAGGTGCCGGTGGGCACCCCGGTCCTGCTCCGCGACCACCTGAACCTGACCGGGCGCCACCCCGCCGCCGCCGACCCGGCAGGCGATGGGCCCTCCGCCGCCGACCCCGCCGCCTACGACCTGACCCGGGCCCTGTACTCGGCCCGGCTGCGGGCGCTGGCTCGCGAGGTGGACCCGTCGCTGCCGGAGGCGGTCTACGCCGGCCTGCCCGGCCCGCACTTCGAGACGCCGGCGGAGATCCGGATGCTGCGCGTGCTGGGCGCGGACCTGGTCGGCATGTCGACGGTGCTGGAGGCGGTCGCGGCCCGGGCGGCCGGGGCCGAGGTGCTCGGCGTCTCGCTGGTCTCCAACCACGCCGCCGGGGTGTCGCCGCACCCGCTGTCCGCCGAGGACGTGCTCGCGGCCGGGCGGGCGGCGCTGCCCCGACTGGCCACGCTGCTGGCCGGCTTCCTCGACCGGCTCTGACCACACCAGCCCCGGCCCTCAGGACCGGCCGCTCAGGATCGGGCACCGCGCACCAGCCGCGACCGGCAGCGAGGAACGCCCGAACCCGGCGGCCTAGGAGCTCCGGTGCCGCCTGCCTACTTGTTGGTGGCGCAGGCGGCCCACTCCCTCTCCAGCTCGTCCTGCTTGTCCTTCGGACCGCGGATGGCCTCGAGGCTCTTCTTGCCGTCCGCGTAGTCCTTCAGGTCCCCGGCCCTTTCGTACTTCAGCAGCACGCCGGCGATGCAGTTGAGCTGCTGCGCGGACAGGGTCTTCAGGATGTTCTCGGCCTTCAGCTTGTTGGCCAGGGCCTCCTGGCTCGGCGGTTCGGCGCTGCAGGCGGTGAGCGGGAGCAGGGCGAGCGCGAGACCCGCGGTCACCTTCCTGGCTAGTTGGGCACGCAACTACGACTCCAGTGGATGGATCGGGTACGGCGCCGGACGCTACCGCAGCCGGGCACCGTACCGGACACTCGGCCCCGGTTCCGCCCGTCAGGCGACGCCGAGCCGCCGCTTCAGCGTCTCCAGCTCGTCCCGCAGGCCGGTCGGCAGCCTGTCCCCGATCTTGTCGAACCACGCCTCGATCAGCGGGATCTCGGCGCCCCACTCCTCGCGGTCCACCTCCAGCACGGCGGCCAGGTCGTCGGCGGGCAGCTGAAGCCCGTCCAGGTCCAGTGAGCTCGGGGTCGGCACGTACCCGATCGGCGACTCCTCGGCCGCGGCCCGCCCCTCGATCCGCTCCACGACCCACTTCAGCACCCGGCTGTTCTCGCCGAACCCGGGCCACAGGAACCGGCCGCCGTCATCGCGGCGGAACCAGTTCACGTAGAAGATCCGCGGCAGCTTGCTGGCGTCGGCCTGCTTGCCCATCGCGAGCCAGTGCCCGAAGTAGTCCCCGGCGTTGTAGCCGATGAACGGCAGCATCGCCATCGGGTCGCGGCGCACCACGCCGACCGCGCCGGTGGCCGCCGCGGTGGTCTCCGAGGACAGCGTGGCGCCCATGAACACCCCGTGCTGCCAGTCCCGGGCCTCGGTCACCAGCGGCACCGTGTTGCGCCGCCGGCCGCCGAACAGGATGGCCGAGATCGGCACCCCCCGCGGGTCCTCCCACTCCGGGGCGATGATCGGGCACTGGCCGGCCGGCGTGCAGAACCGGGAGTTCGGGTGGCTGGACGGCTCGTCCCGGTCCGGGGTCCAGTCCTGCTGCTTCCACGAGGTCAGGTGGGCCGGCGGCTGCTCGGTCAGGCCCTCCCACCAGATGTCGCCGTCGTCGGTGCGCGCCACGGTGGTGAAGATCGAGTTGCCCCGGTCGATGGTGCGCATCGCGTTGGCGTTGGTCTTCCAGCCG
>JBKOWA010000027.1:0-3518 GCA_046724155.1 Actinomycetota bacterium | reverse complement strand
CCGCTCCAGGACCACCGGGTCGCCTTCCTCCCAGTAGCTGGTCACCCAGCCGGCGACCTCCAACCGAGCCAGGATCGGGTAGATCGTGCCGGACGGGAACCCGGTCTGCTCGGCCAGCGCGAACCCGTAGTGGTCGCCGGTCGGGTCTTCCAGCATCAACCGCAGCACCGCCGCCGTGGGCAGCGTGATCCGCGGCCCCTCCTGCCTGCGACGCTTCGCCATGCCGCCACCCTACACGACTACTCTTCATAGGGGCACCCACAACGCATGAACCGAGTTCAGGGCCGGCATGATTCGACTGGTCGTAGCCGTCGGCTTCCTCGGCGCGACCAGGAAGTAGCTGTCATGGTCGCCGGCCCGCAGCCGCCAACTGCTGCCGCCGGCTGGTACCGCTTGGTCAGGCCGGCCGTAGCGAGCCACGAGCACCAGCGCTCTCGCAACCAGGCTGTGCTGCTCCGCGCTGAGCTTGTCCTACGCCTCCCCAGGCCAGCGGTTCGATCTCGACGGAATTCGACCCCGATCTCGACCCCGACCCCGACCCCGGCCCCGAGCCCGGCCACGAGCCCGATTTGCCAGCGGGGGATCCAGGTGGGGATGTCCCACCAGCGCAGTTCACGGCTGGTGCCCATGTGTCGAGCGATCCAGGACAGCCACCAGGTAGCGCGCTGGTGTTCGGCCGGGTCGGGGTAGGCGAGGGTGAGAGATCGGGCCAGCAGGTGCTGGAGGAGCGCTTCGGGGGTGGGGTGTGCTTGAGTGTCGAGCAGGTCGGCGGGATCGGCCCGGGTGTAGGTGTCGCGGGCCAGGGTCAGGGCCAGGGGGGTGGTCAGGGTGCGGGCGGCGACGCTGTCGGGGTGGGCCCGCAGGTGGTCGATGACCTGCTGCCAGCGGCGGCGGCGCGGCTGGAGCTGTTCGGCGAGCAGGAAAGCTTGGGCCTGGTCGAGGCCGACCGGCAGGACGTCGATGACGGCCGCCCCGTACAGCCGGCCCTCCTCGACGGCCGCCCGGTCCTCCGCCGGCCGATCCGCGGCCACAGCACCGCAACCGCCAACATCAAGGCCAGCACCCCGGCCACACCGCCGAGCACGTTCCCGTTGCCGACCACCCGGTCACTGGCAGCGGAGCCGGTGAACATCCACACCGCGCCGGCCGCACAGACGAATAGCCCTACCACGATGCCGATCCGTGCGGCCACCTTCACGGACTGGGATTATCGGCCGCGCGCAGGTCCCGAGTGTGACCTTCCCAGCGCCCGCGCCCGCTGCACCGGGTCCGCGCGGGAGAACCGGACGAACATACCTTCGAGCCGCCCGGGACCTGTTGCCGCCGGACCGACCCGGCGACTGATGTCCGGGCACCGCAGCGACCCGCGAGCTCGCCGAGGAGCTGGGTTGGGATCACCCGTTGGGCCGGCTGCTGGTCGTGGACCACGTGCGCCCGCAGGACTCCCGCCCTGGAGGTGTGGTGTTCGTCTTCGACGGCGGCGTGCCGGGCGAGACCGACCTGGTGGGAATGGTGTTTCCCGACTCGGAGCGCGTCGCCAGACCAGCCGATGTACTGTTCCTGCCCGCATCATGCGGCTAGGCCGTCACCGGAACGGATGCTGGCCTGCTGCGTGGTGTCTGAACCGCCGTGCTTTCGCTAGCGGTGTTGGTGTTTGCCTGCGGCCCGGTACAGGCTGTCGCGGATGCCGTCGGCGTACGGCAAGCCGTTGAGGTCACGGCGAGTCTTGGCGATCTGGCAGTCGGCGCGGAAGCCGGCGGCGCCCACGAGCAACGCCAGCTCTGCGGCGGCCTGGTTGGCGCTGCCGTTGCCGTGCGCCTTCATGGCCGCTGCCCACAGGACGCTCCGCGAGGTGCTCGGCGTCCCGGCCAGTTACCTTCCGCGACGGGCCCGTGACGCCTGGGTGGTACCGCCGCACGGGCGGACCTGCTCGACGGACCATCGACCGGCAACGGCCATACACGATTCCTGCGGCGGCCCGGAACCCACACCGGTGCGCCGGCGTCAGTGTTGTAGGGTGGCCGGGACCGGAGATTCGGGACAGTCGAGCCGATGACGGTGCTGCGCCTTTCCAGACGCGTGCAGGCTTGCCGCGCGTTCGTGGGCTGTTGTTTGACCAGGCAACCGCGCAGCCACCCGGCGCATGTCCGGTGTCTGGTCTGCTGGAGGGGGGAGTCGAGTGGGTCTTACCGTTGATATTCCGGGCTTGCGCGCCGCGGCCGACGGGTACGTGCGGTACGGCGAGGAGTTCAAGGGGCAGGTGGCCCACGGCATCAACCAGTGCTCACTGCCGTGGTCGTCGATCCCGTTGATCGACATGGGCTTCACGGAGGCGTACGGCAAGGCGTACGAGGCGATGGATCTGTCGTCCCGGGCGCTCGGTGACGTGCTGCACACCGTCGGCTTGGCGCTGACCCGGGTGGCGAACCACTACGAGCACAACGAGGCGGCCAACGAGCGGCTGTTCGGTGGCCGGCCGATCACCGCGCCGGCCTCGCCGGAGCCGCACTCGATGGACAGCGGGGCGAACGTCGCCGACGTGGCCAGGCTCGCCGGTGCGGGCCTGGGAGCGGTGGCGCTCATCGGCGCGTCGCTGAAGATCCTGATCGCGTCCTCGGTGCCGCTGGGCATCCCGTTCATCGGCATCGAGGTGGCCCTGGGCGCCGCGGCCGTGCTCAACCTGCGCGACCCGCTGCCGTACTTCGATGCCTATGAGGGCTGGGGCCAGGTCCGCGAGGTGCTGAACGAGGCGACCGCGAAGGTCCCGCAGCTGTGCAACAACGTGGTCTACCGGGGCAACTGGGCCGGCGACGGCAAGGATGCGTTCTACGCGTGCATCAACAACGACATCGGCCCGTCGATGGCGGCGATGAAGGACCTCAACAACGACATGCAGACCGCCTGCCGGGAGGGCGGGATCGCGCTGCTGGTCTCGATCGGCGGGTTCATCGCCGCGACGCTCACCGCGATCGGCATCGTGGAGACCGCCAACGCCACCGCGGCCGCCACCGCGGGGGTGGCCAGCCCGGCCGCGGCGGCGGCCGCGAACATCTCCCTGGCCGCCTGGGTGGGCTTCGTGACCGAGCTGCTCATCGACGTCTCGGCGGTGTTCGGCGGGCTGGCCGTGGCGAGCAGCCAGATCGGCCAGTCCTACGACACCCTCAAGGCGTTCATGGGCGGCAAGGACCAGGCGCTGCAGGCCGGCTCGCTGAAGCTGCGGTCGAACGAGCTGGACCGGATGCAGAGCTGGGAGAGCTCCTGGAAGGAGCCCGACACGTGAGCGCCGAGTTCGGGGACCTCCAGGACAACCTCCGGCGCTACGGGCGGGCGTCCGACGAGATCGGCGCGCGCCGGATCAGGGACGCCGCGGTCGCGGTCCGCGACCGGCTCGCCGGTCTGATGGCCGAGACGGTCAACGGGAGTGATCCCAGCGGCCGGGTGCAGGCGACGGTACGGCTCGGCGGCGGCGTGGAGTCGGTGTACATCTCGCCGCACGCCGTCCGCGAGCTCGACACCGG
>JBKOWA010000500.1:0-4311 GCA_046724155.1 Actinomycetota bacterium | reverse complement strand
AGGCAGTGCTCTCCGCGATCGCACACACCACCCACCCCGAGCACGACCAGATCGTGCAAGCGATGGTAGACGGGTTCGACAAGATCGACCGCACCCAGGCCGGCCGGTACACTGAGGTCGTCCTCGCGGTGCTGCTCCCAGCGGCTCGAGTACATCTGGAGAAACTCATGACCACCCGCACGTACGAATACCTCAGCGACTTCTCCCGCCGCCTCGTCGACCAAGGCCGGGCCGAAGGCGAGGCCAAGGGCGAGGCCAAGGGCGAGGCCAAGGGCGAGGCCAAGGCGTTGCTGGCGATTCTGAACGCGCGGGGCATCCCAGTACCCGACGACATCCACACCCAGATCACCACCTGCACCGACCTCGACCAACTCGACGCCTGGATCAACCGAGCCAGCACCGCCACCACCATCCACGACATCCTCGACTAGACCCAATACCGGCCAGTCAGAGGGCTGGGACTGCTGTCAAGGGCGGCACGCCGGAGCGCCCCGCATGATGACATGACAACGGAGGTCCTGTAAGGCGGGCGAGTCGACCAAGATCTTCCCGTTGTGAGGGCCTCCGTTGCGTGTGTGCAGTCGGTGGATCCCCAACTCACGGATCACCGCACCCTTTGCCCCGTCCACCCACGGCTACCATAGTGTTAGAGCCTGTTGGTAATCCCTCGGTGGATGCACCCGGTGATCCAGGCGGCGATCCGGCAAGGCGGAGGAGGAGCCGATACCGTTGTTGTATCGGCGACGACGACGCAGCCGGTCGTCGTCTGGGCGCCGGGGGCGCCGCCAGCAGGGTTTGCCAACAGGCTCTTAGCGAGGGTACGCAGACTGGCCGGAGTTCGCGGGTCATGCAGTTGCGTCTCGGTAGCTGAGCGGTGGCGGCCACCGCCCCGGCTGACGCCGGACGGGTCAAGCCGCCCGGCGCCAGCCGCGCAGGGGCCGGCGTTGGGTTGGTTAGATCCGGGGCTTCAGGTCGTCCGGGCCGCCGTAGTCGCCGCCCGGGGTCACCACGGTGCCGGCCTTGCCGGCCAGGATGTGCGCGGCGTCGGACAGCGCGCCGATCGCGGCCACATCGCCGGTGACCTCGACGAAGCGGCACACCGCCTCCACCTTCGGCCCCATCGACCCGGCCGGGAAGTTCTCCCGGCGCAGCGCCGCGGGGGTGGCCCGCAGGATGGGCTCGGCGTCCGGGGTGCCGAAGCCGCGCGCCACCGCGGGCACGTCGGTCAGCAGCAGCAGCGCGTCCGCCTCCAGCGACTCGGCCAGCACCTCGGTGGCCAGGTCCTTGTCCACGACCGCCTCGACGCCCTGCAGCTTGCCGGCCTCGTTGCGGACGACGGGCACCCCGCCGCCGCCGGCGCACACCACGACCGCGCCGGAGGTCAGCAGCAGCCGGACGACCCGGGTCTCGACGATCCGCTGCGGCTTCGGGGACGGGACGACGCGGCGCCAGGCGTTCCCGTCCGGCGCCACGCTCCAGCCCCGCTCGGCGGCCAGCTGCTGCGCCGTCACCTCGTCGTAGACCGGCCCGACGAACTTGGTCGGCTTCGAGAACGCGGGATCCGCGGCCGAGACCAGGGTCTGGTTGACCACCGCCGCGACCTGCCGCCCGGGCAGCGCGTTCTGCAGCGACTGCAGCATCCAGTAGCCGATCATGCCCTGGGTCTGCGCGCCGAGCACGTCGAACGGGTAGGGCACCGTGAGCTGCGGGTCGGCCGCGCTCTCCAGCGCCAGCAGGCCGACCTGCGGGCCGTTGCCGTGCGTGATGACGACCTCGTGCTCGGCGGCCAGCGGCGCGATGGCGCGGGCCGCCCGCATCGCGTTCTCGTGCTGGACCGCCGCGTCCGGCCGCTGGCCGCGCTCGAGCAGGGCGTTGCCGCCGACCGCGATCACCAGGCGCATGTCCCCTCACTCCCCCAGGGTGGCGACCATGACCGCCTTGATCGTGTGCATCCGGTTCTCGGCCTGGTCGAAGACGATCGACAGCGGCGACTCGAACACCTCGTCGGTGACCTCCAGCGCGTCCAGCCCGGTGTGCTCGAAGATCTCCTCGCCGACCTTGGTCCGGCGGTCGTGGAAGGCCGGCAGGCAGTGCATGAACCGCACGCCGGGGTTCCCCGTGGCGCGCACCATGTCCATGTTGATCTGGTACGCGCGCAGCTGGGAGATCCGCTCGTCCCATGCCTCTTTCGGCTCCCCCATGGACAGCCAGACGTCGGTGTAGAGGAAGTCGACGCCGCGCACCCCCGCGGCGACGTCCTCGGTCTGGGTGATCCGCGCGCCGGTGGTCTCTGCGATCTGCTGCGCCTGCTTGGTCACGTCGTCGTGGTTCCACCGGGCCTTCGGCGCCACCATCCGCACGTCCATGCCCATCATGGCCCCGGTGACCAGCAGCGAGTTGCCCATGTTGTTGCGCGCGTCGCCGCAGTAGGCGAACGCGATCTCGTTGTCGTGCTTGGGGGTGTGCTCGCGCATGGTGAGCATGTCGCAGAGGGTCTGGGTGGGGTGCCACTCGTCGGTCAGCCCGTTCCACACCGGGACCCCGGCGTAGCGGGCCAGCAGCTCGACGTTCTCCTGCGCGAAGCCGCGGTACTCCAGCCCGTCGTAGAACCGGCCGAGCACCCGGGCGGTGTCCGCCACCGACTCCTTGTGGCCCATCTGGGAGCTGCCCGGGTCCAGGAACGTCACCTGCGCGCCCTGGTCGTGGGCCGCCACCTCGAACGCGCACCGGGTCCGGGTCGAGGTTTTCTCGAAGATCAGCGCGATGTTCTTGCCGCGCAGCCGCGGCACCTCCGTCCCGGCGTACTTGGCCCGTTTCAGGTCCGCGGCCAGCCCGAGCAGGAACTGCCATTCGACGGGGGTGAAGTCCAGCTCCTTGAGGAAGCTCCGGTTGCGCAGGTTGAAGGACATGGGCTCTCTCTCCCTATGCCGCGTCGCGTTCGATGGGACAGGTCATGCAGCGCGGTCCGCCGCGCCCCCGGCCGAGCTCGCTGCCGGCGATGGTGATGACCTCGATGCCGTGCTTGCGTAGGTAGGTGTTGGTGGTCACGTTCCGCTCGTAGCCCACGATGACACCGGGCTCGACGGCGAGGAAGTTGTTCCCGTCGTCCCACTGCTCGCGCTGCGCGGCGCGCACGTCCTCGTCGGTCTCCAACACGCTCATCTTGTCCACGCCGAGCGTCTCGGCGATGACCGAGAACAGGTCGCCGTTGCGCACCACCTCCAGCCCGTCCGGGTCGGCCGGGCTGCTCGCCGGCAGCACCGTCCAGGACCGCAGCGCCCCCTGCAGGTAGGGGTACATGACGAACGTGTCGCGGTCGATCATCGTCATGACCGTGTCGAGGTGCATCATCGCGTGCGAGTGTGGCAGCTCGATCGCGATGACCTTGGTGGCGCCGCCCCGGGCGAACAGCGCCCGGGCCAGGTTCTCCACGCCCATCGCGGTGCTGCGCTCGCCCAGCCCGACCATCACCGCGCCGTTGCCGAGGACGTGGATGTCCCCGCCCTCCAGGGTGGCCGGCTGGTGCGACCGGTCGTCCCCGCCGTACCAGATCGCGAACTCCTCCCCCGCGAACATCGGGTGGAACCGGTAGATGGCCGCGCTGTGCACCGACTCGCGCAGCCGGGCCGTCATGGCCATCGGGTTGATGCTCACCCCGTCGTAGATCCAGGCCGAGTTGTCGCGCTGGAACAGGTGGTTCGGCAGCGGGGTGAGCACGAAGTCGTCCCGGCTCATCAGCTCCCAGCGCAGGCTGTTCGCCGTCATGTCGGCCAGCTCGCTCTTGAGGATGCCGCCGATGAGGTACTCGGCGAGCCGGTCGCTGTCGGCCTCGTCGGCGAGCCGGCGCAGCGGGTAGACGAGGGTCGGCCCGACGGTGTCGTCGGCGACCACCCGGTCCAGCACCCAGGTCCGCGCCTCCGCGTTGTCCATCACCTCGGCGAGCAGCTCGGCGAAGTAGTGCACCCGCACCCCGCGGTCCCGCAGGCCCTGCGCGAACGCGTCGTGCTCCTCGCGGGCCCGTTTCGCCCACAGGATGTCGTCGAAGAGCAGGCCGTGGATGTTGTCCGGGGTGAGCCGGCTCAGCTCGATGCCGGGCCGGTGCAGGATCACCTGGCGCAGCCGGCCGCACTCGGAGTCGACGTGGAAGCTCATGGCGGGGTCCTCGGTTCTTCGGGTTGGTTCAGTGCGGCGGCTCTTCGGGGGGTTGGTTCAGTGCGGCGGCGGAACCGGCGCCGGCTCGGTCATCCGGTTACGCATCGAGAGGTAGACCGGGATCCCGAGCAGGAAGGCCGCGCCGGCCATCAGGAACGG
>JBKOWA010000196.1:0-4331 GCA_046724155.1 Actinomycetota bacterium | reverse complement strand
CATCAGGTACAGCTCGTGACTCTGGTCGCCAGCGGCGGGATGGAACGCGAGTTCAGCCGGGGGCAGTCGGAAGATGAGCCAGCCGTCACCGGCGTCGACGTGGGGGTAGGCGAGGACATCCCGGAAGAAGGTGCGATCGGCTTCCGCGTCCCGCGAGTAGATGATCACATGCGTACCGTTGATCACCGTCGGATGCTACCGCGGGGTGCAAGGCCCGGCTGGCCGGCCATGTCGGGATGCTGCCCGTGGTCGAGGTCATCGAGCTGGCGCGGCAGGTGGATTATGCGTCGCTGGCCTACGTTGGCTGAGTTCTTAGCTGGTGCGGGTGGTGAGTTTGGTGTGGAGTTGTTCGGCGTGGGGGTGGTGGAGGTCGGTGAGAATGTCGAGGGCTTGTTGCCAGGCGTGGTGGGCGGCGTGGGGGCTGCCGGCGGCGTGGTGGGTGTCGCCGAGGTTGTTCAGGGTGGCGGCCTGTTCGTAGCGGTCGCCGAGGTCCTGGTACCGGTCGAGGGCGTGGTGGTAGCAGGCGATGGCCTGGGTGTGGTGGCCGAGGTGGTGGTGGATGAGGCCGAGGCTGTCCCAGGCGCCGGCTTCTCCGTCGTGGTTGCCGAGCAGCTGGTGCAGCCTGAGGGCCTGCTGGCAGGGGGCGAGTCCCCGCGCGGGGTTGCCGAGCAGGGTGTGGCACCAGCCGATGTTGTTCAGCGCGAGGGCCTGCCCGGCCCGGTGGCCGGCGGCCCGGTACAGGTCGAGGGCCCGCTCGGCGTGGTGCAGGGCCTCGGCGTTGCGGCCGGTCAGCGTGCAGGCCCGGCCTATGTCGAGGTGGGTGTCGGCGGGTCCGACCTGGTCGCTGAGCGAGCCGTAGAGGTCGAGCGCGTGCTGGAACTGGGTGCGGGCGTCCTGGATGCGGCCCAGCATGCTGTAGGCCCAGCCCAGGCGGCGGTGCGCGGTCGCCTGGGCGGAGGGGTCGGCCAGCCGTTGAGCGGCGTGCACGGCGGCCTGCGAGGTGGCGGCCCAGTCGCGCCAGTGCCCCTGGCGGTTGAGGAACGTCGTGAGGCTCCAGGCCAGCTGCCAGGTACGGGTGTCCTGGCCGGTGGCGGCGGCGTGGTCGATGACCGCGAGGAGCACCTGGTGCTCGGCGGCGAACCAGGCCAGGGCCTGCTGAGCGTCGGTGGGACGGGCCGCGGTGACCCCGGATCCGGGTGGGGCGAGAGTGATCGGGTCCTGGTGCGGGTCCAGCAGGACGGCGGCGGTGTGCGCAGTGTGCAGGTAGTGGTCGAGCATTCGGGCGGTGGCGGCGCGGCGTTCCTCGTCGGTGTCGGTGTCCTGGGCGAGCTCGGTGGCGTAGGCGCGGAGCAGGTCGTGGAAGGCGTACCGGCCGGGGGCGTGCTGGATGAGCAGGTTCGCGCCGGTCAGCTCGGCCAGCAGGGGCCGCACCTGTCCGGTGGCCAGCGCGGTCAGGCTGGCCGCGGCGGAGGTGGCCAGGTCGGTGCCGGGGTGCAGGCTGAGCAGCCGGAACAGCCGGGCCGCCCGGGGGGTGAGGGCCCGGTAGGACCAGGAGAACACGGCGCGCACGTCGCGTGCCGGGTCGCCGTTGTCGAAGGCGTGCAGCCCACCCCGGGTGTCGTGGAGTTCGGCGGCAAGGGTGCGCAGCGGCAGGTGCGGGTGGATGGCTGCGCGGGCGGCCACCGTCGCCAGGGCCAGCGGCAGCCGGGCGCATCGGTCGATGATGGCCTGGACCGCGTCCGGTTCGGCGGCGTTCCGCTCGGCGCCGAGGCGGCGGGTCAGCAGTGCCCGGGCCTCGGCCGGGGTCAGCAGCTCCAGGGTGAGCGGGTACGCGCCGTCGGCGGCGACCAGGCCGGGTAACTGGTTGCGGCTGGTGACGATGGCCAGGCAGCCCCGTGCGCCGGGTAGCAGCGGGCGTACCTGCTCGCTGTCGCGGGCGTTGTCGAGGACCACCAGAGCCTGCTTGCCGGCCAGCGTGCTGCGGTACAGGGCGGCCTGGGCGTCCAGGTCGGCCGGGATCTGCTCGGCCGGCACGCCGAGGGCGTCCAGGAACCGGCGTACTGCCGCGCCGGGTTCCACCGTCTGCCCGCTCGGATCGAACCCGCGCAGGTTCGCGTACAGCTGCCCGTCGGGGAACCGGTGCGCGACGCGGTGCGCCCAGTGCACCGCCAGAGCGGTCTTGCCGACCCCCGCGGTGCCGGACACCGCGATGATCACGAGGGCGCCGGACACCCGCGCTGCGGTCGCACTGGCCGTACCAGCCGGATCGGAGGCATCCGCCCCGGGCGGCAGGCGGGCGTCGAGGGCGGCCAGCTCGTTCCGCCGGCCGGCGAAGGCGTGCACTGCCGGTGGTAGCTGGGCCGGGACCGGCCGGATCGTCGCCGCGAGGGGCGGGACAGCCGGAACGGCTGCGGCGGCCGGAGCGATCTGGCCGCGCAGGATGGCCTGGTGAGCCGCCTGCAGATCCGGTCCCGGGTCCGCGCCGAGCTGCTCGACCAGCCGCTGCCGGATCGCCTCGTACTCGAGGAGGGCGTCGGCGGTGCGGCCGGACGCGGCCAGCGCGCGGATCAACGCGTCGGCGAGCTGCTCGGCCAAGGGGTGCTCGCACGTCAGGTCGGTCAGCGGGGCGATCACTGCCGCCGGGTCGCCCGCGCGCAGCTCGGCGTGTGCCCAGGCAACCACCACCTCCAGGTGCTGCTGCCGCCAGGTCTGGCGGATCCGGCCGGCCCAGTCACCGGGCAACCCGGCCAGCGGCTCACCGCGCCACCCGCGCACGGCCTCCCGTAGCAGGGTCAGCCGCTGCCCATCGGTGCAGCCCGGATCACGGGCCTGGTCGGCGAGCCGGCGAAGCCGGTGCAGATCGACCCGGTCCGGGGCGCAGTCGATGCGGTACCCGCCGTCGCCGTAGCGGAGCGTCGCAACGCCGGCGGCTCCGGCGCGTTCCAGGCTGCGGCGAAGCCGGGCAACGTAGGAGGCGACCGCGTTGCGCTCCCGCCGCGGCGGCCGCTCTCCCCAGACCCGCTCGACCAGCGTCTCCACCGCTACCGGCTGGCCGGGACTCAGCAGCAGCACCGCCAGCAGGCACCGCTGCTTGGCCGGTCCCAGATCGACCGGTACCCCGGCCACCTCCAAGCGGACCGGCCCGAGCAGCGCAAACCCGGCAGGGCCGGCCGGATCGGGGCCGGCCGGATCGGTGCCGGCCGGCACGGGGCCGGCCGGCACGGCACCGTTCAGCCGGATTGAACCGGTCGGCAGACGTTGCCATCGATCATCCATCGCTCTGCCATCCCCCGAAGGCACAGTTCGGGACATCACCGCGACGCCACCACGACGGCACGGCCCGCCATCCGTGAGCGGCAGACCCGCCGCGCCGGACAACAACGGGGGAATCGTGACCAGATCGAAATGATCAGCATGCTCACCAGCGGCGAACGCGGAGAACTCGCCGCAGCGCGGTGCGCGCGCTGCGGTCTTCTGCCGAGGCGAGAGGGGGTGATCTGGATGACCAAGATGACGGTGCGCAAGCCGGGGGCGATTCGCCTGACGTCTGCCTGCGCGTACTACTGCCCGTGCTGTGGGTGATCGCAGGAGCGAGACCGGGGCTGGCCGGTGCCGGACCGGCGCCGCTGGCCCCGATCTCCCCCATAACGTCCGAGAGGATTGTCTGATGACCGCGGACAGCGCCGTCGGTACCCGTGTGCACGTGCACCCGCTCACGTATGTCGATGAGGGCGACGGAATCATGGTCGGGCGCCCGGACACCGGTTCCTATGGTGTGTTTCCGCAGGCGGGGGCAGAACTGCTCCGGTCGCTGGAGTCGGGTGCCACGCTCGAGTCGTGTGCCCGGCGGTGGCACGACCAGACGGGCGAAACCCTTGATGTGCCGGACTTTCTGGGCATTATCGATGACCTCGGGTTCGTCGTCGGGGAGAACGACGTCCGTGCCGACCCCTCGCCGGTGCGCTGGCAGCGGCTCGCCCGGGTGCTCTTTTCGCCGCCGGTGTTGCTCCTGTATGCCGCGGTGGTGGCGGCCGGCCTGACGATGATGGCCTTCGACCAGAGCCTGCGACCGAGCTACCGCAATGTCTTCTTCACCACGCACATCTCGCTCATCCCGGTGGTCCTCCTGCTCGCCCAGTTTCCCATGATACTGCTGCACGAAGGGTTCCACGCCCTGGCCGCGCGCCGGCTGGGCCTGCCCTCCACCCTGGGAATCGGGCGACGCTTCTACTACCTCGTCGCCGAGACCCGGTTGAACTCCCTCTACAGTGTCCCGCGCCGAAAGCGCTACCTGCCCTTTTTCGCCGGGGCGATGATAGACACCGTCGGGG
>JBKOWA010000499.1:0-3291 GCA_046724155.1 Actinomycetota bacterium | reverse complement strand
TAAGAGACAGGGCCGTGCGGGTGGCGGGCGGCGAGCCGGTGCGGCTCTGGCACGGCGACGAGAGCGTGCACGGCGTGGACGCCGTCATCCTGCCCGGCGGCTTCTCCTACGGCGACTACCTGCGGTGCGGGGCGATCGCCCGGTTCGCCCCGGTGATGGAGCGGGTCGTCGAGGGCGCCCGCGCCGGGCTGCCGGTGCTCGGCATCTGCAACGGCTTCCAGGTGCTGTGCGAGTCGCACCTGCTGCCGGGTGCGCTGATCCGCAACGACCGGCGCCGCTTTGTCTGCCGGGACCAGCGGCTGCGGGTGGAGGCGGTGCGGACGGCCTGGACCTCGGCGTACCCGCCCGGCGCCGAGATCGTGGTCCCGATCAAGAACGGCGAGGGCGGCTACGTGGCCGATCGGTCCACAGTGGACATGCTGGAGGCGGAGGGCCGGGTGGTGGTCCGCTACCTCGGCGGCAACCCGAACGGCTCCTACCGTGACATCGCCGGCATCGCGAACGCGGCCGGCAACGTGGTCGGGCTGATGCCGCACCCGGAGCACGCGGTGGAGCCGCTGACCGGGCCGAGCACCGACGGGCTCGGGTTCTTCACCTCGGTGCTGGCCGCGCTGGCCGCCCGATGAGCGCCGCGAGCCGACAGCGGAGTGAGCATCGCAGCGAGGAACGAGCGAGGAGCGCAGCGGAGCGCGGAGGCGAAGCAATGAGAGCCGACACCGTCGAGTGGGCGGCGGCAACGCCGGACGAGCCGCAGCCGTACGCCGAGCTCGGGCTGCGGGACGAGGAGTACGCCCGGATCCGGCAGCTCCTGGGACGCCGGCCCACCAGCGCCGAGCTGACGATGTACTCGGTGATGTGGTCCGAGCACTGCTCGTACAAGTCGAGCAAGGTGCACCTGCGGCAGTTCGCCGAGAAGGCGCCGCGCACCGGCGCGCTGCTGGTCGGCATGGGGGAGAACGCCGGCGTGGTGGACATCGGCCGGGGCTGGGCGGTCACCTTCAAGATCGAGTCGCACAACCATCCGTCCTATGTGGAGCCGTACCAGGGGGCGGCCACCGGCGTCGGCGGCATCGTGCGGGACATCCTGGCGATGGGTGCCCGGCCGGTGGCGGTCCTCGACCCGCTGCGGTTCGGCCCGGCGGACGCGCCGGACACCCACCGGGTGCTGCCCGGCGTGGTGGCCGGCATCGGCGGCTACGGCAACTGTCTCGGCCTGCCGAACATCGGCGGCGAGGTGGTCTTCGACCCGAGCTACGCAGGCAACCCGCTGGTGAACGCGCTGTGCGTGGGCGTGCTGCGGGCGGACCGGGTGAAGCTGGCCCGCGCCTCGGGTGCCGGCAACAAGGTCATCCTGTTCGGCGCGAAGACCGGCCGGGACGGCATCGGCGGGGTGTCCGTGCTCGCCTCGGCGACGTTCGGCGAGGGCGGGCCGAGCAAGCGGCCCAGCGTGCAGGTCGGCGACCCGTTCGCGGAGAAGGTGCTGATCGAGTGCTGCCTGGAGCTGTTCGACCGCGACTTGGTGGTCGGCATCCAGGACCTCGGCGGCGCCGGGCTGTCCTGCGCCACCAGCGAGCTGGCCAGCGCCGGCGACGGCGGCATGCGGATCGACCTGGACCAGGTGCACCTGCGCGAGGCGTCGATGGCGCCGGAGGAGATCCTGGCGAGTGAGTCGCAGGAGCGGATGTGCGCGGTGGTGGCACCGTCGCGGGTGGAGGAGTTCCTGGCGGTCTGCGCCCGCTGGGACGTCACCGCCCGGGTGATCGGCGAGGTGACCGCGGTGTCCGCGGCGGAGGCGGCGCGCGGTGGCCGGCTGGTCATCACCTGGCGCGGCCACACCGTGGTGGACGTGCCGCCGCGCACTGTGGCGCACGAGGGGCCGGTGTACCAGCGGCCGCTCGCCCGGCCGGCCACCCAGGACGCGCTGGCGGCGGACGACCCGGCCCGGCTGCCGCGACCGTCCACACCGGACGACCTGCGGGCCACCGTGCTGCGGCTGGCGGCGGCACCCAACCTGTGCGACAAGACCTGGGTCACCGAGCAGTACGACCGGTACGTGCAGGGCAACACGGTGCTGGCCCAGCCCGAGGACGCCGGGGTGATCCGGGTGGACGGGGGGCTCGGCGTCGCGGTGGCCACCGACGGCAACGGGCGGTACTGCCGGCTCGACCCGTACGCCGGTGCGCAGCTGGCCCTGGCCGAGGCGTACCGCAACGTGGCGACCGCCGGCGCCCGCCCGCTGGCGGTGACCGACTGCCTGAACTTCGGCAGCCCCGAGGACCCGGCCGTGATGTGGCAGTTCGAGCGGGCGGTCAGCGGGTTGGCCGACGCCTGCCGGGTGCTCGGCACCCCGGTGACCGGCGGCAACGTCAGCTTCTACAACCAGACCGGCGAGACGGCGATCCTGCCCACCCCGGTGGTCGGCGTGCTCGGCGTGCTCGAGGACGTGTCCCGGCGCACGCCCATCGGCTTCACCGCCGCCGCGGCGCTGGTCCTGCTCGGCGAGACCGCGGCGGAGCTCGGCGGCTCGGAGTGGGCCTGGACGGTGCACGGCCACCTCGGCGGCCGCCCGCCGGCCGTCGACCTCGAGCGCGAGCGGCTGCTCGCCGAGATCCTGGTGGCCGCGGCCCGCGACGGGTTGCTGTCCGCGGCGCACGACCTGTCCGACGGCGGGCTGGCGCAGGCCCTGGTCGAGTCCTGCCTGTGCGGCGGCTCCGGCGCCCGGATCGCGCTGCCGGCCGGCGCCGACCCGTTCGTCTGGCTGTTCTCCGAGTCCGCCGGCCGCGCCGTGGTCGCCGTCCCCCCGGCCACCGAGCCCGCCTTCACCGCCCTGTGCACCACCCACGCCCTGCCCTGGACCACCATCGGCCACACCAACCCGACCCTGGACGCGCTGGAACTCGCCGGCGCGTTCCGCGTCCCGCTGTCCGAGCTGCGGGAGGCCTGGACCGGCACCCTGCCCCGGCTGTTCGAGCAGTAGCGCCGTTCTCCCCCGACCCGCCCGGCACCAGCGCGGGCCCGTCGCGCCCAGCAGAACGGCGGCTGCCGCTGAACGTTCCGGCTGGACGCCGACAAATTCTGGTACAACCTGGTATGGCGACCTACCACCGGCGAGAGCCCACAAGGAGGAAGAAACCCCCTATATGTGCCCGATGGTAGGCAGAGCTGGTCAGATGGCCGCGCTACTCGCACTGGTCGTCGGCGGTTTGGCGGGTTGCCGGGACAGGATCGACCCGAACTACACCTGTGGGCTGCGCCTGGCCGAGCCGCCAGGCGCGGTGCACATCCACGACC
>JBKOWA010000373.1:0-4859 GCA_046724155.1 Actinomycetota bacterium | reverse complement strand
CCAGATCGTGCGGGTGGCGGTGCCGACCCAGGACGACGCCGACGCGTTGGCCACGATCGCGCGGAAGTCGCAGATCCCGGTCATCGCGGACATCCACTTCCAGCCGCGGTACGTCTTCGCGGCGATCGACGCCGGGTGCGCGGCGGTGCGGGTGAACCCGGGCAACATCAGGGCCTTCGACGACAAGGTGGGCCGGATCGCCGCGGCGGCAGCCGCGGCCGGGACGCCCATCCGGATCGGGGTGAACGCCGGCAGCCTGGACCGGCGGCTGCTGGCCAGGTACGGCCGGGCCACCCCGGAGGCGCTGGTGGAGTCGGCGCTGTGGGAGTGCTCGCTGTTCGAGGAGCACGGGTTCACCGACCTGAAGATCTCGGTCAAGCACAACGACCCGGTGGTGATGGTCGCCGCATACCAGCAGCTCGCCGAGCGCTGCGACTACCCGCTGCACCTGGGGGTCACCGAGGCAGGACCGGCGTTCCAGGGCACCGTCAAGTCCGCGGTGGCGTTCGGCGCGCTGCTGGCCCGGGGCATCGGCGACACGATCCGGGTCTCGCTGTCCGCGCCGCCGGTGGAGGAGGTCAAGGTCGGGATCGCGATCCTGGAGGCGCTGAACCTGCGGCAGCGCCGCCTGGAGATCGTCTCCTGCCCGTCCTGCGGCCGGGCGCAGGTGGACGTGTACACCCTGGCCGAGCAGGTGCACGCCGGGCTGGACGGTATCGACGTGCCGCTGCGGGTCGCCGTGATGGGCTGCGTCGTCAACGGGCCCGGCGAGGCCCGGGAGGCGGACCTGGGCGTTGCGTCCGGCAATGGCAAGGGGCAGATCTTCGTCAAGGGAGAGGTCATCAAGACCGTCCCGGAGGCGCAGATCGTGGAGACGCTGATCGAAGAGGCACTCCGCCTCGCGGAAGAGCGGCAGGACACCACATGACCAGCACCTCCCCCGCCGGTACTCGCACTGACACCGAGACCCTGGACATCCAGGACCAGGTCGGCCGCACGCTCAGCGAGTTCCTGGACCAGCGGGCGGTCACGCTGCTGTCGGTGAGCCCCGAGCTCGAATCGGCGGCGCGGGCGCTGGAGGAGTTCATCCTCGCCGGCGGCAAGCGCATCCGGCCGGCGTTCTGCTACTGGGGCTGGCGCGGTGCCGGCGGCGAGCCGTACTCGCCGGCCGCCATCGGCGCCGCCGCCGCGCTGGAGATGCTGCACGCCTGCGCGCTGATCCACGACGACGTCATGGACGCCAGCGATACCCGGCGTGGCCGGCCATCCATGCACTGCCGGTTCACCGACCTGCACCGGAACGCCCGGCTGCGCGGGAGGCCGGTCGAGTTCGGCACCGCGGCGGCCATCCTGCTCGGCGACTTCTGCCTGGCCTGGTGCGATGACCTGCTGGACCAGTGCGGCCTGCCGGCACCGGTGCTACCAGCGGCCAAGTCGCTGTTCCACCTGATGCAGACCGAGCTCATCGCCGGCCAGTACCTGGACATGCTGGGGCAGGCGGCCGGCGCAGTCTCGGTGGACCAGGCGCGCAGTGTGATCCGCTACAAGACGGCGAAGTACACCATCGAACGCCCGATGCACCTCGGCGGCATCATCGCCGGCGCGGACGAGCCGCTGCTGGCCGCGTACTCGGCGTTCGCACTGCCGCTCGGCGAGGCGTTCCAGTTGCGCGACGACGTGCTCGGCGCATTCGGCGACCCGGGCGAGACCGGCAAACCGGTGGGCGACGACTTCCGTGAGGGCAAGCGGACCGTGCTGGTTTCCCTGGCCCTGCGCAACGCCGGCCGCAGGCAGCAGACCGCGCTGGAGGCGCTGCTCGGCGACCGCGACCTGAGCCCTGCCGGAGTGGACGTGGTGCGCTCGATCATCGCGAGCACCGGCGCACTCAGGACGGTGGAACGGATGATCGACGACCTGTCCGCCGCCGCGCTGGACGCCCTTGTGCTGGCACCGCTGGCCGAGGGCGCCCGCCAGGCACTCGCCGAGCTCGCCCACACCGCGACCAACCGACGGACGTGACGACGATGACGTCGTCCGCCCGAGGGGAAACCGGAGAGCTGACCCCGTCCGCCGAGCGCGCGCTTCTGGTACTGGAGGCACTGGCCACGGACACCGAACCGGTCCGGCTCTCCGACCTGGCCAGGAACATCGGCTACTCGAAGGCCACCATGCACCGACTGCTCAGCACCCTGGTAGCACGCGGGTTCGCCACCCGGGCCGGCCGCAGCTACGCCGTCGGCACCCGGCTGTTCGAACTCGCCCAGCAAACCGGAACCAGCGACCCGAACCAGCTCATGGGACTGCTCATGCCGTTCCTCGTCGAGCTCTACGAGCGGACCAACGGCGCGGTCAGCATCGGCGTGCTCAACCAGGACCGGGTGGTCTACTCCGACTCGGTGCACAATTACGGCCACACCGGGATTGCCAGAAACTCCCGCGAACGGGTGCCCGCCTACCGCACCGCGGCCGGCAAGCTGCTGCTGGCCTACCAGCCGGGGCTGCTGCGCCGGCTGAACGACCGCACCGTCGTCGGCCTGACGCCTACCGGGGACATCGAACCGGAGACGCTGCAACAAGAGCTCGTGATCGCCCGGCGCCGCCGCGTCGCGTACCTGCTGGAGGATCGGCCGGTCGGCCGGGTGGAGGTCGCCGCGCCGCTGTTCGGCGACCATGACCGCCCGGTCGCCGCCGTCAGCGTCGCCGGCTGGCGGGACCACCTCGACCTGGCCCAGGCCACCGCCGAGGCACGCCGCATCGCCAGCGCCGCGTCCCAGTACCTGCATACCGTCGGGCCGCTACCAGGCGTCGGCCGCTGCGCGAGCGGAGAGCCATCATGACGTTGCACAGGCCGGTCGATGTGCTGGCCGAGTTCGGGTCCGCGCAGTTCCGCCGCGATCCGCACCCATTCCTGCGCTGGCTGCGGGAGCACGAGCCGGTGCACCGCACCACCGCCGGCTTCTACCTGGTCAGCAGGCACGCGGACGCGGAGTGGCTGCTGCGCACCACCGGTACCGTGTTCCGCGGTCTCGACAGCGACCAGGTGGCGGCGGCGTTCCCGATGGCACGGCAGCACCCGGCGATCGCGCTGGTGGTCAACAGCATGGCCACCAGGAACCCGCCGGAGCACACCCGGCTGCGGCGGCGGGTGGCGGCCGGCTTCACCCCTCGGCAGGTGTCGGAACTGCGCGCGCAGATCTACCAGCACTGCGAGGAGTTGCTGGACGCGGTGGCGGAGCCGCTGCGGGACGGCGCCACAGTCGAGCTGCACGCCACGCTGTCGGAGCCGCTGACCGTGCAGGTGATCTCAGCGATGCTGGGGGTGCCGGAGGCCGACCGCCGGTGGCTGGCCGGCATGGTGCTCGGCATCGTGGGCGGCTTCGGGGGCGGGTCGGCGGAGCTGCTCCAGCGGGCTGACGACTGCGTCCGGCAGCTCGACGAGTACTTCGCAACCCTGATCGGGCAGCGCCGGCGGGAGCCGCGGGCTGATCTGATCTCGGCGCTGAGCCACGGCCAGGCGGGCCCGGACGCGCTCACCGACGATGAGGTGATCACGCTGCTGGGGTCGCTGTGGGTCGCCGGGTTCGGCTCCACCGCGGCCGGGATCGACATGGGCGTGCTGAGCATGATGGCGTACCCGGAGGAGTGCTGGTGGCTGGAGGGCGACCCGGGCAAGGCCGCCGCGTTCGCCGATGAGGTGCTGCGGCACACCGGCGGGCCGCTGTTCTACACCGCGATCCCCCGGCTGGCCGCCCGGGACGTGGAGCTGGCCGGCGTGCCGATCGCGGCCGGCTCCGACGTCCGGCCGCTGCTGGCCGCGGCGAACCGGGACCCGGCCGCGTTCCCCGAGCCGGACCGCTTCGCCCCGTCCCGGGACAACCGCCGGGCACTTGCGTACGGCGCCGGCATCCATTACTGCCTCGGCGCCTTCCTGGCCCGGGAGGAGATGGCCATCGCGCTGTCGGGGCTGCGCCGCCGCTTCCCCACTCTGGTCCCGGCCGGCGAGTCCACCTGGAACGACCACGGCAACGCCCGGGTCCCGCTCGCGGTGCCGGTCGCGCTGGAGCGCTGACCAGCCGGTCCGGATACCACCGCGTGCAGTTGCACCCGGCTGGAGATCCCCAGCTTGCGGTAGATCTGGGTGAAGTGGAACTCGATCGCCCGCCTGGTCACCGCGAAGTGCTCGGCGATCTCCTGGTTGGTGCGGCCGTCCAGCGCCATGTCGATGAGCCGCCTCTCGTGCGGGCTCAGCAGGTCGGTGCCGGCCGGCGTCGCGGCACCCTCCGGGCGGTCGGCCGCGACCAGCGCATGCAGCCGGCGGGCCAGCACCCGGTGACCGCACCGGTCCAGCAGAGGTATCGCGTTCTCAGTGGTGTGCTCGGCTTTGCCCACGCCGTGCGGCACGAGCAGCCGCACCGCCTCGGCCGGCAGCGACCGGTCGCCGGCGAGCACCGCCTTGGTGACCAGTGCAACGCTCAGCGCCCCATGGTTGCGCGCCCGCCGGGCCAGCGCGACCTCGGCCCGGACCAGGCTGATGCCGGCCCCGCGGTCCCCCAGCAGGGCAGCCGCGACGGCGGCGTGCGACCGCCAGGGGAGCACCGCGGGATTGCTCACGCCCCACTCGCCCACCCTCCGGCCGCACTCGGTCAGGTCGTCGAACGCGCGGCGGAGGTCACCGGTGGCGAGCCAGAGCTTGCCGCGGCTGAACAGCAACTGGTGGTGGCACGACATGTCGGACCGCCGGCCGTCCAGCCGGGGGTCGGCCAGCACCACCCGCGCCTGGTCGTACTCCCCCAGCTCGGCGAGGCTGTTCAGGAGCGCCGCGCACGCCGACACCGCCAGCACCCAGCCGACGCCCCGGT
>JBKOWA010000440.1:0-1907 GCA_046724155.1 Actinomycetota bacterium | reverse complement strand
GAATCAGCCACATCGGCCCGGGCAACTGCGGCAGAATTAGCCTCTGCGTGCTTGGGGGTGTGGTGACGGAGGACAACGGACTCCTGCTGGCGGGGGCGGCGAGCGGTGACCAGAAAGCGTGGAACGCTCTGGTCACGCGGTACAACGGGATGCTGTGGTCGATCGCCTGCAGCTTCCGGCTGGGCGTGGCGGACGCCGCCGATGCCGTGCAGAACACCTGGCTGAAGCTGGTCGAGCGGCTCGACCACATCGCGGAGCCGGACCGGCTGGGCAGCTGGCTGGCGACGACGGCCCGGCGCGAATGCCTGCAGCTGCTGCGCCGCACCTCCCGCGAGCACCCGGCCGCCACGTCCACCTGGCTGGCCGGCCTGCCGGACGGCACCGCACCGGTGGACAGCGGGATCCTCCTGGAGGAGCGCGACGCCGCGCTGTGGAACGCGGTCGGGTTCCTGCCGGAGCGGTGCCAGCAGCTGCTGCGCGTGCTCATGGCCGCACCACCGCCGGCGTACCGGGACGTCGCCGCGGCCCTGGACATGCCCATGGGCACGATCGGGCCGTCCCGGCAGCGGTGCCTGGAGCAGCTGCGCAAGGTGCTCGCCGCGCAGGGACTGCTGACCGGCAGCGGCGGCCTGCGGGAGGAGCCATGAACGACGACGACCTGCTGATGGAGCAGCTGCGCGGCCTCGCCGGTGCTGCCCAGGGCGTACCCGAGCTGGTCGACCAGGCGGCCCGGGCGGCGCTGTCCACCCGCCGCCTGGACGCCGAGCTGGCCGAGCTGGCCCTCGACTCCCACGCGGACACCGCCAGCCCGGTCCGCGGCGACGACCAGGCCCGGCTCCTCACCTTCCGCACCGCGCACGCCACCATCGAGCTGGAGGTCCGCCCTGCCGGCGACACCGTCGACCTGCGCGGGTTCGCCACCGGGACGGCCGGCGAGGTGGTCGTGGAGACCGCCACCGGCCAGCGGCACCGGACGGCCGTCGACGCCAGCGGCTGGTTCAGCGTCGACCGGCTCCCCCGCACCTCGGTCCGGCTGCTCCTGACCGGCACCGGCGGCACCGAGGTGACGACCAGCTGGACCCTGCTGTAGCAGCCGTCCGGCGGGGTCATCGGGACCAGGGAGCCCCAACCGGCGGGCCGCTTTTGCTCAGCTACACCGGCACCCGGCCACGATCACGAAGAGCCGGCCGGGGTGTCGGCCGGGGTCACGCCCCTGCGCGGGGAGTAAGGAAACGACCCGAGGCAGGGGGGAGGGCACACCGTAGTGCGGGTCGCATCAGAGTCCGGGTTGGGTGTTGGTGGCTAGGATTTTTGTGCGGGTCGGCCGGCTGCGGCGGCGGGCCAGGCTGGGTTGAATGCGGTGGTGATGTCGCCGCCGGTGCCGGGCTGGACGGGTTGCGGTGTGCCGACACGGCCGGTGCGGATATCGAGGAACCTCACGCCGGCGGTGGTGAGCAGGTCGAGGTTGCGCTGCCAGACAGGGTGGTCCCACAGGCGGTTGCTGACCATCGGGGCGATGGTGCTGGGGGTCCGGGTGGCGAGGGCTTCGCAGAGCAGGCCGGCGGGGTAGTTGTCCATGATGCCGGCGGCGAGCTTGTTGACCGTGTTGAAGGTCGCGGGGCAGACGATGACATGCGCGGGCGGCGGGAAGCGTTTGGCCTGGTCGGGTCGGCGCTGTCCGGTCAGGACCGGGTATCCGGTGGCCTGCTCGGCGGCGGCCTGGTCCAGCCAGGCGAGGGCTGCGGGCGTGGCGACGACGCGGACGAGCCAGCCGGCTTCGACCGCGGCGGCGGCCACCTCGTGCACCCGGGCGGCCAGCGGGGCACCGCAGGCGACCAGCGCGAGGTAGTCGGGCACCGATCAGCCCAGCGCGCCCGCGCGTACCGACCTGTCTCTTATACACATCT